>NZ_JBIMSN010000128.1:0-30634 GCF_043944905.1 Antrihabitans spumae | reverse complement strand
ACCACACCCCATTTTCACCCCAGCAGCGCGTCCGGAGGGCACCTTTAACTCACGAGGCCGCAGGCCCTCTAGGGACTCGGCTGCGGTAGTTCGCAATCGGTGACCTTCGGATTGACGCCCACATAGTTCAGTGGCCCGGCAAGGACCGTCACAACGATCGTGCCCACACCGGCGCACGACTCTGCTTCACCCTTGTAATAGCCCCTCTGGCCGGCCGCGATTGCGCCGATGATCAACCAGACGAGCACAACTACCGTTGCAATACGCATAGCGGTCTCCTTGTCGCTGAAGGTATTCGGGGAGTACCCGAGCGACTAGCAGGAGAAACGTCCTATCAATTGTCCGGCTCTGGGTGGAGCGGTCGGCGTCACCGACGGAAGAGCTTGTTACCCAACCACACGATCGGATCGTATTTGCGATCCGCGACGCGCTCCTTCATCGGAATGAGAGCGTTGTCGGTGATCTTGATGTGCTCGGGGCATACCTCGGTGCAGCACTTGGTGATGTTGCACAGTCCGAGGCCATGTTCTTCCTGCGCCACGTCGCGCCGATCGGCAACGTCGAGCGGATGCATTTCCAACTCCGCGATGCGCATGAGGAATCGTGGCCCGGAAAATGCTTCCTTGTTCTCTTCGTGATCGCGGACCACGTGACAGGTGTTCTGGCACAGGAAGCATTCGATGCATTTGCGGAACTCCTGGGACCGCTCCACGTCGACCTGCTGCATGCGGTACTCCCCCGGCTTCAGCTCCGGTGGGGGCGTGAACGATTGCACTTCACGAGCTTTCGCGTAGTTGAACGAGACGTCGGTGACGAGGTCTCGCATCACAGGGAAGCTGCGCATCGGAGTGACCGTGATGACATCGGCTTCGGTGAAAGTCGACATCCGCGTCATGCAGAGGAGGCGTGGTCGCCCGTTGACCTCCGCCGAACACGACCCGCACTTGCCTGCCTTGCAGTTCCACCTGACCGCGAGATCCGGTGTCTGCGTTGCCTGTAGCCGATGAATGATGTCGAGGACCACCTCGCCCTCGTTGACCTCGACGGTGTAGTCGTGCAGCTCTCCACCGTCGATGTCACCGCGCCAGACCCTGAACTTCGCGTCGTAGGACATCTCAGGACTTCCTTCCAGGATGTTCGGCGAGTTCGCCCTCGGTGTAGTACTTTTCGAGCTCGTCGATGTCGAAAAGCTCCAGCAATTCGTCACGCATCGCCGTCTGCTCCCGCTTTGCGACGCTGACGCCAGGCACCAGGCCGTCGCCTTCGGCCGGATCAGCCGTACAGACGAGCAACGTGTTGCGCCAGTGCGCGTCCATCTTCGGATAGTCGTCACGGGTGTGGCCGCCACGGCTTTCCGTACGGAGCAAGGCGGCCTTGGCAACACATTCGCTTATCAGCAACATGTTTCGCAGGTCGATCGCAAGGTGCCAACCCGGATTGAACGGCCGCTGCCCTTCGACAACAACCCTGCTCATTCGGCCGCGTAGCTCGTCGAGCTTGCCGAGCGCCTGCTCGACCTCTTCTTCCTTGCGGATGATGCCGACGAGGTCGTTCATCGATTGCTGCAGATCGGAGTGCACGGCGTACGGGTTCTCCGCGGCGCCGTCGGCAGGTTGATCGAACGGCACCAACGCATTTCGCGCAGCAGCCTCGACATCGGCTTCGGTGACGGATGGACGTTCCTTCAGCGCCGTCACGTAGGCCGCGGCGCCGAGGCCCGCTCGACGTCCGAATACCAGTAGGTCCGACAGCGAGTTGCCGCCGAGTCGATTCGAGCCGTGCATTCCACCGGAACACTCACCGGCGGCGAAGATTCCGGGCACGCTAGCGGCACCGGTATCGGGATCGACCTCGATCCCACCCATGACGTAGTGACACGTCGGACCCACTTCCATGGGTTCCTTGGTGATGTCGACGTCGGCGAGTTCGAGGAATTGATGATGCATCGACGGTAGCCGCCGCTTGATTTCCGCAGCAGGCATCCGCGAGGCGATATCGAGGTAGACCCCGCCGTGCGGTGTGCCGCGGCCTGCCTTCACCTCCGAGTTGATGGCACGCGCGACCTCGTCGCGTGGCAACAGGTCGGGAGTTCGGCGACTGCTGTCGTTGTCCTTGAGCCACGCGTCGGCTTCTTCTTCCGTTTCCGCGTACTGACCTTTGAACACCAGTGGGATGTAGTCGAACATAAACCGCTGACCCTCGGTGTTCTTCAAAACGCCACCGTCACCGCGGACCCCCTCGGTGACGAGGATGCCCTTCACGCTTGGCGGCCAGACCATGCCGGTCGGATGGAACTGGATGAACTCCATGTTGATCAGCGACGCACCCGCCCGCAGCGCGAGGGCATGCCCGTCACCGGTGTACTCCCAGGAGTTCGACGTCACCTTGAAGGACTTGCCGATGCCACCCGTCGCGAGCACGACAGCCGGTGTCTCGAACAGAATGAACCGACCCGATTCGCGCCAATAGCCGAACGCGCCTGCGATCGCGCCGTCTGCCTTGAGCAGCTCCGTCACGGTGCACTCCGCGAAAACCTTGATGCGGGATTCGTAGTCGCCGGTCTCCTTGAAGTCTTCCTGTTGCAGCGCAACGATTTTCTGCTGCATCGTCCGGATGATTTCGAGTCCGGTGCGGTCGCCGACGTGAGCGAGGCGAGGGTAGGTGTGGCCGCCGAAGTTGCGCTGGCTGATCCGACCGTCCTTGGTCCGGTCGAACAACGCGCCGTACGTCTCGAGCTCCCATACGCGGTCGGGGGCCTCGCGGGCGTGCAACTCCGCCATCCGCCAGTTGTTCAGGAACTTGCCACCGCGCATGGTGTCTTTGAAGTGCGTCTGCCAGTTGTCCTTCGAGTTCGCGTTACCCATCGACGCGGCGCACCCGCCCTCGGCCATCACCGTGTGGGCCTTGCCGAACAACGACTTGCAGACGACCGCAACCGTGAAGCCGCGTTCGCGAGCCTCGATCACGGCTCGGAGTCCGGCACCGCCGGCACCGATCACGACGACGTCGTAGGAGTGCCGTTCGACCTGCCGTTCAAACTCTGTCATGGATTACGTTTCCTTCTTGGGCGAGCCGGGGCGAGCTGAGTGCCGAGATCGACTGCCACGTGAGGAGTCGTCGTCGCCACTAACCGACGAAACGAAGATCTGTCAGAGTTCCGCTCGCGACGAGCATTACGTAGAAGTCGGTGAACACGAGTGTGCCGAGCGTGATCCAGGCCAACTGCATGTGCCGTGTGTTCAGCTTCGACACCTGCGTCCAGATCCAGTACCGAACGGGATGCGCAGAGAAGTGCTTCAATCTGCCGCCGGTGATGTGGCGGCAGGAGTGGCACGACAGCGTGTACGCCCACAATGCGACGACGTTGACGACGAGCACGACGTTGCCGAGCCCGAACCCGAACCCGCCGGGTGAGTGGAAGGCAGCTATGGCGTCGTAGGTGTTTATCAACGAGATGACCACCGCCGCGTAGAACAGGTAGCGATGCGCATTCTGGACGATGAGCGGAAAGCGCGTCTCGCCAGAGTATTTGCTGTGGGGTTCCGCAACGGCGCACGCAGGTGGTGACAACCAGAAGGCCCGGTAGTAAGCCTTGCGGTAGTAGTAGCACGTCAGCCGGAAAAGCAGCAGAAACGGCAGTACTACGAAACCGAGCGGGATGAGCATCGGCAACTCGGGGAACGGTGTGCCGAAATGGCTCGAACCCGGAACGCACGAATCACTGAGACACGGAGAATAGAACGGCGTGAGGTAGTGATATTCCTCCACCCAGTACGCGGTCCGCACGAACGACCGAACCGTCGCGTAAGCGACGAATGCGCCGAGTCCGATGACCGTCAGAACGGGTGGAATCCACCAACGATCGGTCCGCAACGTTCGGGCGGAAAGCTGAGCCCGCGTCGAGGAGAAGACGCCAGTTCTGCCGTTGTCGTGCTGTTCTGCGTTGCGGTCGGTGGCGGGTGCGCTCACTTGGTCCGCTCGCGCGAGTGGAACCCGAGACCCTCGTCCTGGGCACCCATCCACGCCGATTCGTCGGAGCGGCTGTCCGGGACGTAGATGACGTCGTTTCGGCGTTCCGGTGCGCCTTTGATCGGAGGTGGTGGCGATTCCTCCAGGTCGGCAGCATCGAGATCGAGACGATCGAGATCGTTGACGAGCCGGGATATCGATCGGGCGTCACCGTACTGCGAGCGAAGCGCGCCGATGCATTGTCTGAGCTGGCCGATTGTCTGGCGAAGCTCGTTTATTTCGGTGGTTGACATGGGCTGTACCTCCGAGGGGGCTGTGTGACGAAGAGCACACTACGACATGGTAGCCGCGTCTGGCGGGTGGTTCGCCTGCCGAACGACTATGTGACTCAGCTCACTTTAGAGGCATTCCTCGGAGGACGAACAAGGCGGCCGCACGCCGGTGCGGCCGCCTCGTTTCGAGATCCTGGGAACTGTCTGTTCGCTACGGAGTGATGGTGGTCTTCGTGTTGATCTCCTCGGCAGCTGCGTTGACGATCTCGGCCTGGTCGGGAGTGGCGTCGAGGTTCAACTGCAGCACGTAGACGCCGTCCTTGCCCTCTATGACGACGGTCTTCTGGGCGACCAGAATCTCTTGTCCGCCTTGGGTGTATGTACCGGCGACCGCCAAGGAGGGAAAGCCGGAGAACGTGGATTTGGTCTCGGGTTGAACCTCGGTGTAGTCCGGCAGGTTCTTCAGTTCGCCGCTCGCGTATTCGATCAACTTCTCCTGGTCGACGTTGCCCTCGAGCTTCGACAGCAGTGCAATGATGCTCGGCTGATAGTTGCCGGCGTCTGCGCCCGAATAGACAATTGCCGCATATGCCCATTCCGGGGTATTTGCACCCGCGTTTTCCCAACCCGCTGGGAATGGCAGATCGATCGTCGGAGCATTTGGATCGTCGGGCTTGACGGGTGTCTCGGTTATGCCGTTCTGCGCGATGTAGTCCGCAATGGTCTCGTTTGCACCTTCGGTCGACGTCGGTTTCGCCTTGGTCGTCGATTCAGCTTTTCCGCTCGAGGTTGCAGCGGCTGATGTGGTGGCTTTGCTCGACGTTGCCGACGATGATCTGTCGGAATCGCCCGATCCACACGCGGGGAGTGCGAGAACGCAGGAAGCGGCCACAACGGCGACCGGAATTTTTAGCAGAAGTTTTTTCATAGCGCATTTTGTACGGGTCATATCCCCTGCACGTTAATGGTTTACGGCAAATGCCGGCACAAGTACCCGCCGACGCTGAGTAGAACTACCGCTTCGACGACACGAATTGCCGCAAAATTACCCTGCGGCCAGTTCGGTGATCGGGCGCTGCAGAAGAACCGCGCTGACCCGTTCGACGAGGCTCGTGATCGAACTGGCTACCTCTGCAGCCTGATCGAGAATCACGCCGTGTCCTGCCCCTTCGAGGCACACCAACACCGATCCGGGAAGGCGCGATGCGATCGCTATCGAGTGCTCGAATGGAGTGACCACATCGGCCGAGCCGCCGAGAATCAGAGCGGGTATCTGCTCGAGGATCGACAGGGTTTCCGATTCGTCGAAACCGATGAACGATTCGAGGAAACCGGACATCGTCACGACGGACGTCTCGTTGAGCATCGCCGCGGCAACCGCAACCATCCGTGGGCTCACCTTGCGGTTGCCGAAGCCGGCATTGCGCACGATGGGCTCACATACGCTGCGGCTCATACGCTTCGAGGCATGCATGACACCGGGTGCCCACTTGACGGCGCCCCGGAGCGCGGCAACGGCAGGACGCCTCAGCCACCGTCCGATACCCGCTTCGGTGAGTCGGCTCGCCGCTGAGGCGATCAGACCCACACCGACTATGCGGGTGCCGATTTCGGCGGGATTCTGGCGCGCATAGACGAGTGCGGTCATCGCACCCATGGAATGCCCGACGAGCACGATCGGTCCGGTCGGGACGACCGCGCGAAGAACTGCCGACAGGTCGCTGCCGAGCTGATCGAGATTGTAAGTGTCGTAAGGGGCTTCGCCCGATTCGCCGTGACCACGGTGGTCGTAGAAGACCATGCGGACCTCGGTACCCCAGGTCTGCGTGAGGTGGCTCCGGAGGTAGGTCCACGAGTCGGTTCGGAGGCAATGCCCGTGTACGAACACGACGGTCAGGGGGGCGTCGGGTCGACCGAATTCGCGGACCGCGAGCGGTACACCGTCGTCGGCTGACACGGTAATGCGATGCCCGTCGATATCGGCGGCGGGTACGACTCGGGCGGTAGCGAATCGAGTAGTCGACATGTCGGTCTCCCGTGTTTGGGTTCCTGACCGGTTGTCGCGTGGGGGTGCGACTCCGTTACTACTGCAGGAGAAACTTGTTTGCTGCGGTAGATGGATGGTCGCCCAGAAGTTGCTTGTACCGATGGGTAGCAAAGCAACCGTTATCGTCCCGGTGTTCAAACGACGCCGAAATATAGTTTGCGAGCCTTGAATTCCCGAGTCTTCCAATCTCTACGAAAAGGGCTAGAACCTCGTGAGTCCTTTTGGAGGACAGGACCACCGAAAGGACTCACGAGCGGCGTAGCCGCCTATTTTGTCGGCGGCAGGAATGGGCGTGACAGATTTTCCTCCGTCGAGGCACCCGGCTCCCATTCCGAGATCCAGGGTCCGGTTCCTTCGCTCTGGTCGAGGACGCCTTGTTCGAGCCATTCGTAGCGACCGTCGAGAACGCTTTCGGCGATGCGGCCGTCGAGGTCGTCCGTGTTCTGCCACAGCGCTGCGAAAAGGTTCTCGACCCGCAGTGTCGCCTGTTCGCAGAATGCCTCAGCGAGTTCGAATGCGGTGTCACCTTCGGCCGGATCGCCGGCTCGCTGACTTTGCGCGCGGACGATGACGGCCGACATCGCGAACAGTTCCGCACCGATGTCGACGATTCTGCCGAGGAATCCCTGCCGATATTCGAGCTTGGCCTGCCAACGCGCCATGCCGTAGAGCATGGACCTGGCCAGTTTGCGCGAGCTACGTTCGACGAAGCGCAGATGTGTTGCGAGTGAGTCGAATTCGCTGTACGAGGTCGGCAGTTGGCCCTTACCCGCGACCAGCTGCGGCATCCATTTGACGTAGAAGCCACTCGCCTTGACGGCGGACTTTGCCTTCGCGCTCGTCGGTGCTTTCGCATTGACGAGATCACCGGCAGCGACGACGTGCGCGTCGGATGCTTCCCGCGCGACGAGAAGTCGCATGATCTCGCTCGATCCTTCGAAGATCCGGTTTATCCGAAGGTCGCGAAGAAGTTGCTCGGCAGGCACGGCTCGCTCGCCGCGTGCCTTCAACGAGTCCGCCGTTTCGTAGCCGCGCCCGCCACGAATCTGCACCAACTCGTCCGCGATCCGGCAACTCATCTCACTCGCCCACAGCTTTGCGAGAGCTGCCTCGATCCGGATGTCGTTGCGTCCCTCGTCGGCCATCTGTCCGGACAGATCGAGGACCGCTTCCTGTGCGTAGGTGGTTGCCGCGATGAACGAGAGTTTCGCAGCGACCGATGCGTGTTTGCCGACCGGACGTCCCCACTGCACCCGTTCGGCCGACCATTCGCGCGCGATCTTCAGGCTCCATTTGCTTGCCGCGGCGCACAGGGCGGGAATGGCGAGCCTGCCGGCGTTGAGTGTGGTCAGCGCGATCTTGAGACCGTCGCCTTCACGGCCGACGAGGTTCTCCTTCGGCACCCGCACGTTGTGCATTCGGGTGACGCCGTTCTCGATGCCGCGCAGTCCCATGAACCTGTTGCGCCGTTCAACGGTGACACCGGGCGCTGCTGCTTCGACGATGAACGCCGAGATGCCGCCTCGATGACCGTCGCTCTTGGGTACCCGCGCCATGACGACGAGCAACTCTGCGACGACGCCGTTGGTCGTCCACAGCTTCACGCCGTTGAGCTCGTAGGCGGACCCACCTTCGATGGGGACCGCCGAGCTCGCCATCCGCGCCGGGTCGGATCCGACGTCGGGTTCGGTCAGCAGAAAGGCGCTGATGGCGCCGCGGGCGCAGCGGGGCAGGAACTCGGCCTTCTGTTCCGGGGTTCCTGCAAGTTTGAGTGGTTCGGGTACGCCGATCGATTGGTGTGCCGACATCAACGCGCCGAGCGACGCATGGACGGATCCGATCAGCATCAGCGCTTTGTTGTAGGAGACCTGCGACAAGCCGAGTCCGCCGTACTCGGGCGGGATCTTCAGGCCGAAGCAGCCGAGTTCGGCGAAGCCTCTGATGTATTCGTCGGGTATCCGTTCCTCGCGCTCGATCAGCGATCCGTCGACCGTCTCGCAGAACGTGGCAAGTTCGGCCAGGAATTTCGCGGCTTCGGCGGTCTCGGCTGCGGGCGGACTTGGATACGGGTGGACGAGATCGAGTTGGAAGCGGCCGAGGAAGAGTTCCTTGCAGAACGACGGTTTGTCCCAGCCGCTGACTCGCGACTCCTCGACGAGTGCTCTCGATTGCTCTTCGGTCGGTTCTACTTTCTGCGTTGCCACCACTGGAGTCCTCCTAGTTTTTCGCTCGCGTGACCCCAGTGTTCTCCCAGAGCGTCGGCTGTGGTGGCGAAACGACGACGTTGGTTACCAGCGGGTACTGCAGTGTCGGGCGAGCGAATTCAGCGCAACCAGGTGAGCAGTTTCTCGTAGACCGATTCGTTGTTGAGCAGCGAGAAATGGTTCGCGGACCCGATGTGCAGCCCGTTTTCGACCTCGAAACCGATACGCCGCGACTTGTTGGAACCAGACGCACTCGGCACGAGGACGAGTCCGTCGCCGATGATTCGGCCGAGCGGGTGGCGAGGGCTTCGCGTGATGGTTGCGGACACGAAATAGTGCTTCGCGCCGAAAAGTAGCGGCACCTCCTGGCATGCGGCGATCCGGAGTGCATCGGGATCGCGATCACGCCAGTCCTGGTCGACGAGTGAGCCCGCGAAGAGGTCTCGGATACCGCCGCTTCGTCTGCGCAGCAGGCGGCTGAACGGACGCGTCTCGGGTAGGACGTTCAACGCAGCGCTGCCGTAATGGACGAGCCGTTCGAGTGGCGCGCCGAGATGTGGTGAGCCGAGGCAGACCGTATGGCGAACGAGATGCACCCACTGCGTCCATTCGTCGCTGCCGAGGCAGCAAGCACCCCGCGCGATCAGTCCGCCCATCGAGTGACCGACGAAAGAAATTCGTTCGACGGAGACCGGCCATTCGCCGACAAGCTCGTCCATCAGTTCTGCCAGCGACCTGGCGTTGTCGGAGATGTGGCGGCCGCTGTTGTAGCGAACGTAGATCGGCGTCGCGTCGAGATCGTCGACGAGTCGGTCGCCGTAGGTCGGGCGGCCACCGAGCTTCCAGGCGTACTCGCTCTCGACGAGGCCGTGGAGGAACACGACGAGGTGAGGCATCGCGGCTGGGAAAGTTGTTGCGAGCGAATCTTTGTCGAGACTCACCTCGACTCCGGCAACGCGAACCGACATCGCGCTCGTCGCGAGTTCATGGCCTTCGGCTTCGAGCGTATCGCCCACGAGTCCTTGCACCGCGGCGATGAGTCCGGCACCACGGGAGGTGTGCGAGAGCGGTGCCGAATTGGGGAGGTCGACTGTCTGCTCGGCAACTTTGCCTGCTAGCGAGGCACTCTCGGCTACTGCGGTGTAGACGACGTCGGTGATGGCGTCGTGGATCGCTTTGACAGGAGTGTGCGCAGATCCGACACCGAGGCCGACGGTGGCGAAAACTCGGTCCGATACCGACCGATGAATACTGCTGATCCCGCCGACCGCACCCGCGATCTCGTCGAAGGCGGTCCTGGCAAGTGCGCGGACTTCGGTCCGTCGTTGAGTGGCCAACTCGCTCATAAATCCATAGTGTACAACTGTTCACTGAAGCCTGCCACGGAGTGTGTGAAGCTGCGCCAGGCGGCCGTGTCGGTAATCTGCGTTCGCCGATGAACGTGCAGATGGAGACGTGTTTGTTTGCAAATAGGCCGCGCGGGGCGACACCGGCGTGCTGCAGTATCCCAGGGCGGGCAGTGAGAACGGGAGGCGTCGTGTTTCGCATGAAGTCCTGGCTCGCTGCGCTCGCGGTCGCCATGACGGTCGTCGGGTGCGGCTCGGCACCTGACACCGATGTCGAGGTCTTCACCTGGTGGGCCAACGGTTCCGAGCGGGCCGGGCTTGATGCGCTCGTGAAGGTATTCGAGGAGCAGCATCCTGGTCTCACCTTCGTCAACGGCGCCGTCGCTGGTGGCGCGGGCTCGACGGCGAGGGATGTTCTGAACTATCGAATGGGTGCAGGCGATCCACCCGACACCTTCCAGGCGCACGCAGGTAAGGAACTGACCGACTACATCCTCGGCAATCGGGTGCAGGACCTCAAGGGTCTCTACGACGAAAACGGTTGGAGTTCGGTCTTTCCCGAGCAGCTGCTGCAACTGCTGACCGTCGACGGCAAGATCTACTCGGTCCCCTCGAACGTGCACAGGGCGAATGTGGTGTGGGGCAACGCTGACGTTCTGACGCGGGCCGGATTGGACATGGAGTCGAGGCCGGAGAACCTCGACGACTGGTTCGTTCAGCTGGACCGGATCAAGGCTGCGGGCATCACTCCCCTTGCGATCGGCAAGGATTGGACGCAGGTGCATCTGCTCGAGGTGGTGTTGCTCGCGCGACTCGGCGCCGACGACTACACGGGCTTGTTCACCGGTAGTACGGACTGGCGCTCCCCCGCCGTCGCGGGCGCGGTTGCGGACTTCGGGCGGCTGATGTCCTACACCAACAGCGACTTCCAATTTTTGGATTGGGAAGCGGCGACCCAACTCGTCATCGATGGCAAAGCTGCCTACAACGTCATGGGTGACTGGGCCGAAGTCGTTTTCCGCGAACAGGATTGGCAGTACGACGTGGACTACGTCGCGTTCCCCGTCCCCGGCACGGCCGACGAGTTCGACTTCCTTGCCGATTCGTTCACGCTGCCGGTCGGCGCGAGAGACGAGGGTGGCGCAAAAGCGTGGCTGGAGACTGTCGGCAGTGTGGAGGGGCAGAAGGCCTTCAATATTGCGAAGGGTTCGATACCAGCCCGAACCGACATCGGAACGGACGGCTTCGGGACCTATCAGGCGACGGCGATAGCGTCCTACATGTCGGACGACATCGTGCCGTCACTCGCCCACGGTGCGGCGACGCCGGTGCGCTGGTTGGCCGACATCACGGCGGCGATAAGGCAATTCGACACCAAGCAGGATGTCGCCGCGTTGACGGCGGCCCTGATCGCGGCCGCTGAGCAGAATCGCAGCTGACGCGGTGTCAACGGCACCCTGACGCCATCCAGCGGCATCAGGGGCGCCCTCCCCCGTTGGCAGGGCAATATTCAGCTATCTAGTAAATATCGAACATTGCTGTAGAGATGCGATATTCAGTCCGACTGGCTACGCAGATACCGTCCGAAGTGCGGCACGGTGAAGCCGATCGTTCCGCGTTCGGCCGAGTAGATCAGGCCCTTCTTGATGAGTCCGTCGCGAGCGGGCGACAGCGACGCAGGTTTGCGACCGAGTTCTGCGGCGATCTTCGCCGTCGCCACGGGCCCGTCGTCGCCCGAAAGGTCGGCCATCGCCCTCATGTATTCGCGTTCGGCGGGCGTCGCGCGCTCGTAGCGAGAGCCGAAGAAGCCGACGGCCAGTTCCTCTTCGGCGGACGGTGCCGCAACACGAACGTCCTCGCCGGTTATCGGGGTTCCGGCGGCCAAGTCCCACGTCGCCTTGCCGTATGCCTGGACGAAGAACGGGTAGCCGTCTGCCTTTGCGTACAGCGCATCGAGTGCGTCGATCGTGTATTCGACACCTTCGCGCTCTGCCGGGGCGATCAGGGCGAGGTCGGCTGCGTCGCGATCGAGCCGGTCGATGCGGTGGTAGCTGAACAGGCGTTCGGAGTAACTCTTCGACGCCGACAACACCGCGGGCAGGTGTGGTAGACCGGCGCCGACGACGATCAAAGGCGCTGCGTCCTGACTCAATTCGTGGCAAGCACCGCAGATGGCAGAGATGTCCGCCGCGCCGAGGTCCTGCATCTCGTCGATGAAGATCGCGATCCCGACGCCGATGTCACGGGCGAGCGAGGACGCGTCGAGCAGTAGTTCGACGAGGTCGATCTCGATGTCACCGGAGTCGGCTCGGCCGGTCATCGCCGGTACGTCGATACCAGGCTGCCACCGTTCGCGCATGCCCTTGTCCGCGGTAGCTCGGAGCGCGAAGGCCTTGAGCACGCCGAGGAAGTCGTCGACGCGGTCGGGGTCGCGATGGGCGGTGCCGATTGCGCGAATAGCCATGTGCAATGCCGACGACAGCGGCCTGCGGAGGTCTTGGTCGGGGCGGGCCTCGATCTTGCCGGTCCCCCACCCTCGTGAGATGGCGGCGGAGCGAAGCTGATTGAGCAGCACAGTTTTTCCGACGCCACGCAAACCTGTCAGAACAACGCTGCGTTCGGGTCGACTCCGAGCTATCCGCTCGAGCACGACATCGAACGCGTCCAATTGCTTGTCACGCCCAGCAAGTTCCGGTGGGCGCTGGCCGGCACCGGGAGCGTACGGATTGCGCACGGGATCCATGAGGTTGGAAGGTAACAACCTTCGTAGTCGATTCTCGTCACATCTAGCGCGTGTCCTAGATGTGGCTATGGATTGTTACCGACGAAACTCGTCCTGCAATTATTCGGCTATCTAGCGAAATTGCTAGCTTTCGATAGATTGACCTACGTTCGACGCACCCTCAGCCGATCTTCGCGCCCATCATGTAGACGTTGTAGTCGTTCCAAGTACTGATGTTGAGGTAGAGATCCTCGCCCGTCGACCACGGATGGATGAAGCCGCCGTACAACTGGGGATACTGGGTCACGCTGACCAACTGCGCCGGTTCGGACCACAGGCCCTGCGGCGAATCGGATTCGCGCAGCACGATTCCCAGCCGAGCGGTATCGAGATAGCTCATCTGCCAGACGTTTCGGGAGCTGTCGTAGCGAACCGACAGCTCACCGACGGGCCCGGTGACAACCGGGGATGCAGCCTCGAATCCGCCGACAGGAGTCCACGAGTCGTTGCTCCAATACTGGTAGGCGGACGTATTGAGCACCTGGTCCTTCGGCACCCGCGCCAGGCCGACATCGCCGAGTCGGGTCGGGGGTGTACCGAACATGTAGACGTAATCGCCCTGCGGGACCATGGCCGAAACCTGAAACTTGGAGAGTCCGAAGATGTTGTCCCACTTCGCGAACGGGTCCTTCGTCCACGTCTGGCCATGGTCGTCGGAGTACGCGATGCCGCCGTGGTTGGTGAAGAACGTCCCTGGCAGGCTCGACCATGTCCGCATCGACATGTAGCTCATGTACTGCCGGTCGCCGATCGCGAAGCCGGACGTCGGGATCGTCGTGATCTCGACGTTGTCGATCTTGCGGCTGCTCAGCAGTTCTGCTGCGTGACAACGACTGTCGGTGACCATCGAGTCGTAGCTGACGCCGTCGGAAAGTTCGGAGTCCGTGCTGAACGCGAGCACGTTGCTACGCCAGTCGCCGCCCATGCCGCCCGGCGGATGAAAACCGCGGCCAACGGTGTCACCGAACGCCGTCGCGATTTCTCCCGGCTTGGATTCCCACATGATGCCGAGATCGGTGCCGTATACCTGCCAACGCTTGTCGGTCCGATTGATCGAGTGCGCGCCGGTCTGCTTCGAGATCTCGACGACCTCGCGAACTCGAGGAGTCGCTCGTGCGGGTGATCGGGGCGCAGGGTCGACTGCGGGCGTCGCGTTCTCCGGCGGGGACGGCAGCGGATCCGGTTGCGGACCGGGGACCGGAATGCCGAAGACGAACGGCTGCGGCTTGAGAATCAGTTCGGGTAGTCCAAGCAGGCCGGCGAGGCTTTGCGGCGCCGGGCCCTCGTCCGTCAGATCGGGACACGGGTCCGTGCATGGGTCGGCGGGCAGGTCGGTCTGGATTCGGACCGGCGCTGTCGTCGGTGCTGGATACGGAACCGGTGAAATTACTGGGTACTGAATCGGCATTTCGAGGGTCTTCGGAATCGGTCCGACGTGGACCGGTTTCGGATCCGTCGAGCAGGGTCCACTTCCGACTCGGGTCGGTTCGGCGTGTGCATCGCCCTCGTTCGAGCTGACGATGACGCCAGCACCGAGTGCGACGGACAGCAGCGCCGCAAGAATTCTCTTCTGCATTCGATTCCTCCCGATTCGACCCGCCGAGTCGACCCGCTCAGCAACATAGCACCGGGAAGACAGGCAGTTCGCCGATAGACTTCCGGCATGGTGACGGCGCCGAAACGGGTGTTCATAGACAAGCAGAATCCGGCGGCGTACAAGGCCCTCACTTCGCTCGCGTTCGAGATCCGAGCGGCGGCGGCGGCCGTCGGTTTGCCGAGGTCGCTGATGGAGTTGGTGAACGTCAGGGTGTCGCAGATCAACCGCTGCGTCTTCTGCCTGGATCTACACACCCGCCTGGCGCTGGAAGGCGGCGAGAGCACACAGCGTTTGGCAGTTCTGCCTGCGTGGAACGAGACGGATCTCTTCGACGACAGCGAGCGCGCGGCCTTGACGTTGGCGGAGGCGGTGACTCGCGTGGCCGGGCAGCATCTCGACGACGCCGAGTACGCCGTATTGAACGAGCAGTTCGACGACGCTCAGCTGGCCGTGGTGATCTGGGCAGCCGTTGCGATCAATGCATTCAATCGGGTGTCGATCATGAGCAGACATCCGATCAAATCGGCAGTAGCCGAGCGGTAGCCGCTATCTGTAATCGGTCGGCTTTTCCGCAACGCCGATACTTGATGTAACAACTCGATACAGTTATCCGGTGGCTATTCCGGACTGGTTGGACGAAACCGAGTCGCGTGCGTGGAAGGGCTATGTGCTCACCCGCGACCGGCTTGCAGCCGCCATCGGACGAGATCTTGCGCGCGAATCCGATCTGACCTTCGTCGAGTATCACGTGTTGGCGTCCTTGCATTCGACACCGCAGCACCGAATGGGGCTCAGCGAGTTGGCTGACACGCTGCAGTGGTCGCAGAGCAGGCTGTCGCATCAGATCACGCGTATGGAACGGCGGAAGTTGGTCGCTCGCGAATCGGCAACGAGGGATGCGCGCTGCTCGGACGCTGTGCTGACGGAGACCGGTTTGGAGACATTGCGCAACGCGGCACCCGGCCATATCGCGAGCGTGCGGAAGCACTTCATCGACAACCTCGATGATGCGCAATTAGCAACTCTCGCAGATACTTTCGATACTTTGCTGAAGTATCTCACCGGTGGCGAGCCGGGGCCGAGTCCGCAGAACACCTAGCTCGTCAGGCGGTGACGGCGTCACGCTCTGTTGCTGCGACGCTCTTCAGATTCTCGAACTTCACGGCTTGGCCTGCAGCCCCCCAGTTGCCCTCGGGTACCTCACGAATCAGCGTCCAGACGTTCAGCGCCTGCTCGCTTTGCGGATTCAGTCCCGCCGCGCCGACCACGGCCTCGTGGACCTCGCCGATCAGGATGTCCTTGCGACGCTGCGATAGTGCCCCGGCAGGCACGGTGATGTCGACGCGGAACCGCGGAGCACCGCCCGGTCGGCCGCCGACAGCGAGGTGGTGTTGCGGCAGTTCGTGCAGGTAGGTCCAGGTGATGCCGCGGAAGAACTCGGTATCGGGCGCCTTCTCCGCGCGCAGCAGAATCGTGACAAGGTCGTCGAGCAGTTGCGCCGACCTGTCCGGTGAAATCGCGCCTTCGGGAATTGTCAGATCGATCAACGGCATTGTCAGTCATCGCCCTTCGGTGTCGGAGTCACGGACTTCTCGCCCGTATTATGTAGTATGGCATAGCACTGACTTGCTGTACCAGTGTGATCGAGCGGCTCGTCGACAGGACTCGGATCGCAACCCGGCCACAGATGCGCATATCCGACTTTGACAATCGTTTGCAATAGCGGCTACTTCTTGCGTATGGTAACCACACTTCTTCACCGATCAGGCGGCGCCGCCGTGGCGATATCCCTCGCGGCAGCACTTGCGGTCGGGTGCTCGTCGAACGAGCCCGACGGCACCGCGTCCGCTACCTCGACTACTCCACAAGAGTCCGAACCGATCGAATCCGAAACGGCACAGCCCCGACTGACCGTCACCTACGACGGCGGGATCATGGTGCTGGACGCTGACACGCTGGGGCTGATCCAGACAACCGAACTGGACGGATTCAACCGCGTGAATCCCGCGGGCGACAGCAGGCACGTGCTGGTCTCGCATGGCAATTCGTTCCGCGTCCTCGATGTCGGAACCTGGAGCGACAGTCATGGCGATCATTCCCACCACTACACGGCTCCGCCGCAACTGACCGACGTCGAGTTCGAGTCCGCCGAACCCGGCCACGTCGTTCGCCACGATGGCAAGACGGTGTTGTTCTTCGACGGATCGGGTCTGGTCGAGATTTTCGATCCGAGCACACTCGACGGCAAGCCCGAGACCCGTACCTATACCGCCCCGGATCCCCATCACGGTGTTGCTGTCGAGCTCGCCGACGGTCGCCTGGTCACGAGTCTCGGCACCGACGAAAAGCGAACGGGGATAGTCGTTCTCGATGCTGCCCGGATGGAGACCGCACGCAGCGAGGACTGCCCCGGCGTGCACGGCGAGGCTGTTGCCGCAAACGAGGCCGTGACCTTCGGCTGCGAGAACGGGGTGATCGTGTTCAAGGACGGGGCGATCCGCAAGATTGCCAGCCCCGACCCTACGGCCGAATCGGAAACCTGTCAGCGCAGGAAGACTCGCCGATCGTGCTCGGTGACTACAAGGTCGATCCGAATGCCGAGTTGGAACGCCCGACGCGGGTGTCGCTGGTGAACACGGAAACCGGCGAACTGAAGCTCGTCGAACTGTGCACGTCCTACACGTTTCGGTCGCTCGGCCGGGGACCAGCAGGTGAGGGGCTTGTCCTCGGCACCGACGGAACGCTGCAGGTCATCGATCCCGTCAGCGGGGCTGTGACCAGCCGTTTCCCGGTCATCGCGCCGTGGTCCGAGCCGCAGGAGTGGCAGTCGCCGCGGCCCGCGCTGTACGTGCAGGGCAACAAGGCCTTCGTGACCGAGCCCGCGACCGACTCGGTGCACACGGTCGACCTCGCGTCCGGCAGCGTGACCAAGTCCGAGAAGGTTCCGCACACACCGAACGAAATCACCGGCGTGACGGGGTAGGGGCCTGCGGCTCTGTGCGCGGTTGACGGGTCTAGGGACCCATCAACCGCGCACGAGCGGCGACGCCGCCTATCGGGTGAAGCCGGGCGGGATGATCAGATCGTCGGCGGTCAGGTCGTGTATCGAAGAGTGACCGGTTCCGAGGATGGCGGAGTCGATACCGCCCCTGAGGATGTCGAGAACATTCTCGACCCCTGCCTGCCCACCAGCCGCAAGGCCCCATAGATACGCGCGACCGATCATGACGGCCCGAGCGCCGAGCGCGACTGCCTTGACGACGTCACTGCCGCGACGGATACCGCCGTCGAGAACGATCTCGACCTCATCTCCGACGGCTGCCGCGATGGCAGGCAATACGCGAATTGGTGCGGGGGTGCCGTCGAGATTGTTGCCGCCGTGATTGGACACCGAGATCGCACTGACACCGGCCTCGACCGCCCGCTTGGCATCGTCGACGCGCATGATGCCCTTCAGCATGAACGGCCCACCCCACTGCTCGCGAAGCCACGCGACGTCCTCCCAGGTCGGCAGGGGTGTTCCCATCCATTCGCCGTAGGCGCCGAAGAAGGTCGGCGGTGTTTCACCCGGTCGAGCCAGGTTCGGCGTCGTCAGGTCCGGCACCTTGCCGGTCTTCGCGAAATCGAGTAGCCACCGCGGTCGCATCAGGCCTTCCGGCGCGAATCGAGCCATCGCGCGGAGGTCCATCTTCTCGGGAATGGCTGGGCTGCCCCAATCTCGACCGTTCGAGAAGGACCAATCCAGCGTCACGATCAACCCCGATGCCCCGGCGCTTCGTGCGCGTTCCATTCGTTCGATCATGCGCTCGCGGGTGCCGACCCAGTACATCTGGAAGAAGGTCTGCGGATTCGCGGCGCAGACCTCTTCGACCGGCTTGCTTGCAAACGACGACAATCCGACGACGGTGCCTCGGGCGGCCGCGGCTCGCGCGACCGCCACCTCTCCGTCCGGGTGCACGGCCTGCACACCGGTCGGCGAGATGATCACCGGCAGTGAAATCTGCTGTCCCATAATCGTTGTCGACAGGTCGCGTTTGGCCGACAGATTCGCAACGTGCGGTGCGAAGCCGAGTTCACCGAATGCCGCAACATTGTCGTCGATCGACAGACCCTGCTCCGATCCGGCGACGAGTGCCGAGTACACCGACTTCGGCAGCCGCTTGCGTGCTCGACGTTGCGCCTCGGCAACGGTCTCGAACCATCCTGTTCTACTCATGGTTGTGTCCTATTCCATTCCTGCTAAGGGGTTTTCGTCACAGATCTTGGCCGGGGGACGCAGCATCAGCGTCAAGGGAACCGAAGCGCGTGGCGTCTTTCGTTGGCCGGTTCGGGAGTGGTCGACGCTGGACTTCGGGATCGAACCCGCTGCGGCAAGGGCGGATTCACCGTTGCCGAGCACACATTCTGGGTCGGGACCGTCCATGGGAAGGCCGGTGAAGAATTTGGCCGCCATACATCCGCCGCGGCACGAGTCGAAGAACGTGCACTTGGTGCACGCCCCGCCCGTTTGGGGCGAACGAAGCTCGGTGAACAGCTCCGAGGTCTGCCAGACCTGCCGAAAACCACCGTCGCGCAAAATGTTTCCCGCAAGAAAGTTCTCGTGTATCGCAAACGGGCAGGCGTAGACGTCGCCGATCGGATCGATCAGGCACACGACCCGCCCTGCGCCGCAAAGGTTGAGCCCCGGCAGCGCGTCGCCGAATGCGGACAGGTGGAAGAACGAATCGCCGGTCAGTACGCCCTCACCGTTGGCTACCAGCCAGTTGTACAGTTCGCGCTGCTGAATATTGGTCGGATGCAGCTCGTTCCACACATCTGCGCCACGTCCGGCCGGCCGCAACCGGGTGATTCGCAGAGTCGCGCCGTATTTGTCCGCAAGTGCCTTGAACTCGTCGAGTTGTGGGACGTTGTGCCGCGTGACGACGACCGAGATCTTGGCATCCTTGAAGCCGGCTTCAGCGAGGTTTTCCAGCGCCCTGATTGCCATGTCGAACGAGCCCGGACCGCGAACCGCGTCGTTGACCTCGGCGGTCGCGCCGTCGAGCGAGATCTGCACGTCGACGTAGTCCGACGCAGCGAGACGAGCTGCGACCTTCTTGTCGATCCGTACGCCGTTCGTCGAAAACTTCACTCCGACTTGGTGTGCCGTCGCGTAGTCGACGAGTTCCCAGAAGTCCGAGCGCACGGTGGGCTCGCCGCCTCCGATGTTGACGTAGAACACCTGCATACGCTGCAACTCGTCGATTACCGCCTTGCACTGTTCGGTCGACAGTTCACGCGGGTCGCGGCGACCCGACGACGAAAGGCAGTGCACGCAAGACAGATTGCAGGCGTAGGTCAGTTCCCACGTTAGGCAGATGGGCGCGTCGAGACCGAGTTCGAATTGATCGACGAGTTTGCCGACGCGGGTTGGTGGTTCCAGCACAGTTGTCATGAAAGGTCCTCAGGATTGCGAGTCGGAGTCGGCTGTCGCGCGGACGAGCATGTTGGATCGCACCAGTGCGGACAGAGCGTTCACGTACGGTCGCGCGGCTGAACTGTCGATCCCGGCGGCTTGGAATGCGGCCCGCGCGTCGGGGTGGTTCGGTAGCGCACGGACCAAGTCGACGACTGTCTGGTTCTTGAGGAACGACAGTTTGCGCGTTCCGAAGTGATAGAGGAGCGCCCCGAAAGGTTCCGGGCGTAGGGCGACCATCGGGTGCAGTCGCCAGCACGCGTCGAACTCGAATTCCGGGGCCTCCCCCATCACTGCGGTCATGTCAGTAGACGCCGCACATGCCATCGATCGACACTTCTTCGACCAGCTGCTCTTCGACAAGATCCTCGTTGGTCACCGCGGTCGACGTCGCAGCGGTGGGCGAGTTGCTTTCGGACATTGGATCCTCCTTGATTGTGACGTGCCCCACACGGTATTGGCACCCAGTGCGCAAATGAAGAGTTGGCGACCGAAACCGTCCGAAGTGCGCCACAGAACTGACCGATCGGGTAGGTGGGTACAGCCTTGTCGGAGAGTCGAGTTCCACCTGATGGGCGGAATCGCCAGCGGCGCAGCGCAACTAGCGTTGAATCGACACGCGAACGGCGAGAGGCGACCAATGTCGACAACTACGGTGAGGTTGGATCCGCTCGAGCCGTGCCTGCGCGGCGAGTGGACCCACGACGACGTGACGGTCCGTCGAGTAGCTGACTACCCGCTTCCGGAGCATCCGGTGCAGCCAGGACTGTCCGACTCGGTCCGTACTCCTCATTTTCAGGTGTTCCGCGACCTGCGCGGGCTTACGATCGTGCACTCTCTGACGGTTGCCAACCTGTCCGACGAACTTGCGACGATCGTCGCGGACGAACTCGATGCGCCGGGATACATAGACGGCGAGAGGGAGTTTCAGCTCGTACTCGTCGGGCTCATCAGATCGACGGTGCCGGGCGCCATCGAATCCTGGCGGTATTTCTACAGGCGCTCGATCGAGCGTCTGGAAGACGGTAGCGCGAGCTTCGCCGCTGTTCACGAGCACGCCGAAGCGCTGATCGTCGGACGGGAGTTGCTGGATCTCGGATCGTGCTTCGGCTTCTTTCCGCTTCGTGTCGCTGCGCGCGACATCCGTGATTTCAAAGTCACCGCAAGCGATCTCATCGGTGACACGATGCGACTGCTCGACCGCGTCGCCGTCGATCTCGGCCGACCGTTGCAGACGTTGACCTGCGACGCTCGCGAGGTTCCGCTACCGTCTCGCAGCGCCGACACCGTGACTGCGATCCACCTGCTCGAGCATCTCGACCGCACGACCGCGATCGAAGTACTCGACGAAGCGATTCGGTTGGCGCGTCGGCGTGTGGTTGTCGCTGTTCCCTTCGAGGGTGAGCCGCGCGAATGCTTCGGTCACATCCAGGCTTTCGACCTTGCTTCGCTGCGCAACCTCGGCCGTGCAGTGGCAAGGATGCACAGCGGCATCACCGTCGAGGTGCACGAACACCACGGCGGCTGGCTGATCCTCGACCGCTCCCGCTAGATCAAGCCGCTCTTGCTTGCTGCGTACACAGCTTCGGCCCGACGTGACACTTCGAGTTTGCGCAGGATATTGCTCACGTGGAATTTGGCGGTCGTCGCCGAGATGTACAGCTTCTCACCGATTTTCGCGTTCGACAGCCCGGCGGCCAGCAGTCGGAGGACTTCCAGCTCACGGCTCGTGAGGCGTTCTCGATGTGTGGTGCGACCGTTCAGCGACCGCACCACCGCCGCGGCACTTCGTGAATCGAATGCACTCTCACCCTTCGACACAGCCCGAATGGCCCGAACCAACTCGGTGGTGTCCACGTCCTTGACGACGTACCCTTTCGCGCCCGCATGCACCGCTCGGACGACAAGCTCGTCGTCGAGGAACGTCGTGAGAACCAAGAGTCCGATGCCCTCATGGGCGGCAGAAAGCTTTGCGCACAAGGAAAGTCCCTCGTACTCCGAGCTTGCAGACAATTTGAGATCCATCAGGACGACGTCAGGAGAGACGCGGCTGACGACGGCATCGGCTTCGGCCTCCGACGACGCCTCGCCGACGACCTGCAGATCTGCTTCACGCTCGAGCACCGACCGCAGTCCCTGTCGCAGAATTGCGTGATCGTCGACGAGCACAAGCCGAATCACCCCGGTCTCGCGGATAGTAGGACCTGAGCGCGCGGAGCGCGCAGTAGGAAGTTGTCCGATCGGCGTACCGAGCCCGGCTGCACTCGTCATGGTTGCACTCCTACTTGTAAGGTCTGCGATCCAACCGCGGCACCGTCGGTGCGCGGGATGGTCGCCACGATCGACACACCGCCGATCCTGGCGCGACGTACCTCGAAGACGCCACCGTGATCCTCGGCTCGCGTTTTCATGTTGACCAGCCCACGGTGATGGCCGTTGACGTCGCCGACCTCCGCCATCTTCAGCATCAGCCGAAGTTTCTCCGGATCGCCGTCCCCGTCGTCGGAGACCGAAAGCAGTACGTCCTGCGCCCGGTACGCCAGCCGTACGATTGCGCGACTTGCATTGCCGTGCATAGCCGTATTGAACAGCGCCTCCCCTGCGATCCGAAGTAGCGAGTGTTCGGTCTCGTTCGTTAGTTCGACGTGCTGTCCCTCGACCCGAAACTGGATGTGCAGGTCTTCCGGCATGTGCACAGTGCAGAGTTGCCCGAGCAGTTCGGGCAGCGTCGAGCGCCCCGAGTCCGCGGGATGATTCAGCGCGTAGATGGCAGAGCGGAGTTGTTCGACGGCTGTGCGCGTCATGTGTTTGGCGAGCTCCAGCCGCTGCCGTCGTTCCTCCGGCGGGATCTCGCGGCGGCAGACTTCGATCTGCATACCAGCCGACAGCACACACTGCGTCACACTGTCGTGCAGTTCGCGTGCGATCCGGTGCCGCTCGGAATCGAGAGCTTGATGACGTTGTGCTGCCCCGAGTTCACGTTGCGTCGCCAGTAGCTCGACATTGCGCGCCGCCAATTCGGTTGCGTGTCTGCTTGCTTCCGCGAAGGCGCGTTCGGCCTGGTCCAGCAGGTTCTGGGACTTCTGGAACAGCGCCGAATTCTGCAGTGCCACAGCGGTTTGACTCGACAGGATGCGCATCACGGCCTTGTCGGTGCCGTCGAGAGTGCGGTGCTGCGGGGTCCACGCTGCAATCGCGCCGACGACGGCGCCGTTCAATTCGATCGGCACGTGGGCGTGGTGGCGTTCGACGACCGGAGCGGTGAACTGGTCGAGTTCACCGCGCAGTATGCCGTTCAACCGGTTCAGCACGTCACTCGGCAGATTGGCGCCGGGTGCCTCGGCGGCGGCCCACCCTTCGAACGCGTACGCCGTCCCCTTCGCGTCCAGGATCAGATGCCGTGGTTGGGCTTCGGGCAGCGCGCCGTCCGCGAGAGCGATCAGGACCCAGTCGGCGCTCAAATGTGCCCGGGCGGCATCGGCTACCGCGCGAACGAGACGCTCGGGTCCGTCGACGGTCTGGACGAGCGCGCGTGAAATCGCGTCCAACGCGTGCACGACGCGTTCCAATCGTTGTGCGGCGCCTCGAAATTCCGGATAGAACGTGCTCTTGCCCGATCGAACTCCAGTCAGACTCGCCAAATCCGGAGGTCCTGGAGGATTGCCTGTCACAGTGCGGTCCGGAACAGCGCCTGCATCTGCAACTCTTCGGCAGGTCGCGGGTTGGTGGACATACATGCGTCACGCAAGGCGAGATGTGCCAGGCGTGCGATGTGGTCCTCGGTCACCCCCAATTCTCCGAGGCCACGTGGGCCACCGACCTCGCGGGCTAGCTGCTCGACCCGATCAGCAAGTGCGAGTGCAGCTTCGAACGGATCGCCACGGCTCTCGGGCACTCCGAGGCAACCTGCGATCGTTGCGTAAGGGTAGGGATCGGCCTCGGCGTTGAATCTGATGACATGCGGAAGGAGAATCCCGTTGATGACCCCGTGGGGTAGGTCGAGCATGCCGCCGACCTGATGGCTCATCGCATGTGCGGCACCGAGTATCGCGTTCGTGAACGCAAGGCCGGCTTCCAGACTCGCCTGCGCCATCATGGTGCGGGCAGGCATGAAGTTGGGTCGCTCCATGGTTTGCGCCAGGTGGCGGAACACCATCGCCACGGCGCGAAGCGCGTGATGGTCGGTCAGTTGGTTGTGACCGAGCGATACGAATGCCTCGATGCCGTGCGTGAGTGCGTCGAGTCCGGTTGCGGCATTGAGCCATTCGGGCATGGTCGTGAGCAGGCGCGGATCGATCACCGTGATGTCGGGGACGAGTGCGCGGCCGAGAATCGTGATCTTGGTGCCGCGGGCAGTGTCGGTGACGATGCAGAACTGCGATACGTCCGCGCCGGTACCCGAGGTGGACGGCACGACCACAAGCGGCGGAATCGGCCACGGCGCTTGATCGACGCCCTCGTAATCGAGGATGTTGCCACCGTTGGCTGCGAGGATGGCGATCCCCTTCGCCGCGTCGATGACCGAACCGCCGCCGATGGCGATCAGCACATCGCAGCCCTGGTCACGGTAGAACTCGTAGCCCGCGGCGATTTCGTGGTCTTTCGGGTTGGGCGTCAGGTCGTTCCAGGTACGCGCGTCCAAACCGGCATCACGTAGGTAACCGAGCAGTTCGTCCGGCCAACCGGCTTCGATCATGCCGGGGTCGGTCACGAGCAGAGGTCGGTGGGCGCCGAGTCTGACGGCGGCATGTGCGGCCTCGGCAACCGAGTTCTCGCCGAAGACGATTTCGGGAGCATGGAACTTCAACAGGCGGCCGGGTGCGCCAGCAAGCGCTTGCCGCTGCGGAACCAACAGCGGGATATGTGCGGGCGCGTCGTCCGCAAGGGCCTCGAGGTTCAGTGCCATGTCGACGTCGGCAGCTTTTGCACGCGTCGAAACCGGCGTCGAATGGGATGACCGTGTAGCCACTGCTGTCCGCCTAACACCGAGCACGTTGTGATCCACGTTACAACTTGCTGTCGACGGTACGGCTGCGGCAGCCGAGTGCCAACCTGCGCGCGGACAGGTGCCTACCTGTCCGATCGGGTAGGTAGCGCGCTTGACTACACGACTGGGGGCTTTACGAAAGGGCGTGTGCCAACTCCCCAGCCTGGGCGGCCAACTGTTCGGCGTCCGTTGCGATGATCACTCGGTCGCACACTTCGGCGTACTGCGTCATCGCACACGTTGCCTGGTTCCAGTACCGACGGGGTTCCGGCGTGATCCACGCCAGCCGATGGACCTTTCTGCGCAGTGCTTTCAGCTGCTCGACGTTCGGCGGCAACCCTCCCGACCGGGCGTCACCGACGATGAGGACGGCGGTCCGCGAGTCGAGCGCATCGGCGTTGGTCGTCAGCATCTCGTCGAGCATCAGTCCGTAGTCGCTGCTCGCCTGTAGATCGAGGCGGTCGGACGCCAGTACGGCGGCCAGCACGTCATCGCCGCCACCGCGGAGCAGAACGTCCGTCACCTCGGTCGGGCGATCGACGAATGCCATGACCCGACACCGGTCCGCGCGCCGATGCATGGCCTGCGCCAACCGCAGGGTGAACGCGGTGATCGGCCTGACCGACAGCGAGACGTCGGCAAGGATCAGCAGGCGGACCCGATCGGGGACGGGGGTCCGCATCACCAAATGGAACGGAACGCCGTCCGTACGCAGGCTTGCTCGTGTGGTGCGACGCATATCGAGCGCGCCTGCACCGCGTTCGCGCGGGCGGGGTCGCCGAGCGCCGCGCATTCGCCGGAGGATCTCGTGACAGGCGAGGTCGACGTCGGCTCGCACGTCCGACTCACTCGGTGGCGTCGTGACAACGGCCTGCGGTGCGGGTGAATTCGCCGCAAGCGCCGCAACGAAGGCTTCGACTGCGTCGGTGAGTCGTGCGAGTTGCTCCGCGCTCAGCGGGCCGTCGTCTGCGGCGTCCCCGTAGGTGGCTCGCGGGTCGTATGCATCGAGCCACGCCAGAATCGAATCGGGGTCGTCCCAGCTCAAGGTCCCAGCAACGATCGGAGCAGCGGAATCGGACAGGTCGCCGACTGTCGTCGAGCCCGCGCGGTCGACCTCGAGCGTGTATCGGACACCGCGACGACCCGAATCGTTCTCCGTGGATACCGACAGATCCGAATCGGCGCCCGAGACGCTGATGTCGTCGTCGTCCTTGTGCGGGTTGAAGCCCTTCTCCGCTTCCGGCGTATCGAAGTACTCGCCCACTTCCGCGGCGCGCTCGTTGTATTCGGCGTACTTGCCGATCTCCTGGTCCTCGGCGACTTCCAGGTCCTCGGGTAGGCCTTGAGCTCCGTGGGCGGTCGAACCGACCGCCGCGGGCTTGGTGATCGCAACGGTACGAGCACGGTCACCGAACATCATCTCGAAGGCACGGTCGAAGCCGGCCTGTTCGTGACCGTACTTCGCGCACGTGGCTCGCAGGGCTGGGCGAAGTATCGAATGATCCTGTGCACCGAGCAGAGCCAGCACCCGGCGGACCTCGATCACTTCCGCAGGGGATGCCGCGACGCCCGCGGACCTCAGCAATGCGCCGAAGCTTGCCGCGACGAAATCGAGGATTCCGGAAGGTGAGCCGGGTCCCCTCCGTGCGGTCGTGGTTGTCATCGCCCGCGCTTGCCGATCCCACCGTGATCGCGACCACCGTGTCCGCGGAAGGCCGTGGTGGTCGTATTCGCGGGTCGCGAGGCGACGGTCACGTGCTCCGGCCGACCTTCTTCGCCCCCGTGCTTGGGTTCGGGCGTTGCGCCGTCGAGGCGGCTGTCTGCCAGGTTGCGGTCGCTCGTGTATTTGAGCAGTGCCGCCAGCAGTATGGATCTGGTCTGCTTCGATATGCCGGTCGTGCTGTCCTGCAGCAGCATCGCGGCTCTGGCGGCGTCGATGACCTCCGAGATGGATGGACTCTTCCGCAGTGGCAGTTCGCGTAACTGCCGTGCCAGGTCGACGACATCGGCGGCGACATCCGAATCGACCTCAGGGGCTCGCGCCGCGACGATTTCACGCTCACGCTCGGGCGACGGAAAACCGAGATGAAAGTGCAGGCAGCGACGTTTGAGCGCGGCCGACAGTTCACGAGTGTCGTTGGACGTCAACACGACCCACGGTATGGACCGTGCGGTGAAAGTGCCGATCTCGGGGATGGTCACCTGCTTCTCGGCAAGTACTTCGAGGAGCAACGCTTCCATCGACTCTTCCGTGCGGTCCACCTCGTCGATCAGCAGAACGACGGGTTCGTCGGAGAGCACCGACTCCAGCAGTGGCCGTACGGAAAGGAAAGCCTCTGTGTACAAACCGAAGTCACGGTCGGCGAGATAACGTGACGCGTCGTCTATATCGGAGATGTCGGCCGCGACGGCAGTGATCCGGTCGCGCAGCATCTGCACGTGCAGCAGCTGTTTCGCGTAGTCCCACTCGTAGAGGGCGCGGTTGTCGTCGAGCCCCTCGTAGCACTGCAGGCGGATCAGCCGTCGGCCACTCGCCTGAGCAAGAGCCTTTGCCAATTCCGTCTTCCCAACGCCCGCCGGACCTTCGAGCAGTAGGGGTCGATCGAGTGCCGTAGCGAGATGGACGACGGCCGCGAGATCGTCGTCGGCTATGTAGTCCGCGTCGCGCAAGCCCTGACGGACGAGTGCGGCGGACGTGAATGCCTGTGCGCGGTCGGGCAGGGTAGGTAGAGCGGCGGCCGGCATGGCTCCTCCATCGGGTGTGGCCTCTTCGATACGGCCGGGTGGGTCAGGTTCGCTGACCTGACGCACCCGGCCGCCTCATCGGGTAGGTCGACTAGCTAGTACGCCTCGTTGATCGCATGTCCCACAACGGGAATCATCGATTCGACGGTGACCTCGCGGGGGTTGCCCGGCGTGCACCAGTCGTCCTGGATGTGCTCGGAGATCGCGCGGACCGTCTTCTCGTCGCCCTTGATCACTTCGCCTCGTCCGGCGTACTTGCCGGTGTTCATGCGGTTCTTGTCGTAGGAATCGGTGCGAACCGCACTGAAGTTGTCCGGAATACCAACATCTTTCGCGAGCCTGATGGCCGCCTCGACCGCCGCGTCGGCGGCCTGGACCGTCGTCAGGTTTCGGGTGTCGACGCCGAGAGCCGTGGCGATCTGGGCGTAGCGCTTGTAGCGCGACGGCAGGTTGTACTCCCAGACTCGTGGCAGCGCGATCGCGTTGTTGAGTCCGTGGTGGCTGTCGAAGAATGCGCTCACGGCGTGCGAGATGGAGTGCACGATGCCGAGACCGCCGGAGTTGAACGCTTGGCCGGCGATGTACTGCGCGTTCATCATGCCCTCACGCGCCTTCAGGTTGCGCGGCTCGTACACGGCTTCGCGCAGGTGCTTGCCCACCAGTTCGATGGAGTACAAAGCGTTGCCGAGAGACGGTGCGAAATCGAGTCGGGAGACGAAAGGCTCACTGCCATGGGCGAGTACGTCGAAGCCGCAGAATGCGGTGAAGTGTTGAGGGCAGGTGTAGTACAGGAGGGGGTCGTCGATCGCGACGGTGACGATCGTCGCCTCGTCGAAGCCGACCCACTTGTGCGGGTGGTCCATGTCGGAGGTGTCGGTGATGACGTATGCCCAGGAGGTCTCGGAACCCGTTCCGGCAGTTGTGGATACCGCGATGTGGGGTGGGTTCTCCTTGTTGGTGGACTTGGCGAAGCCCTCGAACTCGTTGATGTTGCGGCCGTCGTGTGCGATGACAACACGTGCACCCTTTGCGGCGTCGTGGCTGGAACCGCCACCGACCGAGATGACGCTGTCGCACTTCTCCTTTTGATAGAGCGCGGCCGCCTCCATGACGTTGTAGTCCTTGGGGTTCGACTCGACCTTGTCGTAGAGGACGACTTCGACGCCCTGGTATTCGATCTTGCCGATGAGCTCTTCGATGATCCCGGAGCCGCGTAGACCGGTGGTCACCAGCAGCGAGCGTTTGAAGCCGAGGTTCTTCGCTTCGACACCGATGATGTCGTGTGCGCCGACGCCCAGCAGCGCGCGGGGGAACGGGTGGAACTCCTTGATCGGAAAGTCCCAGATCTGGTTGAGTTCGATAGCCATTGGAGTACTCCTTGAACGACGTATTCGTCGATATGGTCTCGGCGGCTGGGGGTGCCGCTGCAGACCACTCTGTGCGCGAGTGGCACCCGTCACAAGGAGTTGCGACCGATACCGTCCGGACAGCGTCGGAGAACCGTCCGATCGGATAGGCGCGCAAGCCTTACCCGTTTCTTCGGGTAACAGATTGGAAACGGACATAGTGGGTATCCCCTTGTCAGGCCACCTGATTCGGTTGGCTGCGGAGGCTCGACCGCACATCCCGAGCAAGGAGGCTGTCATGGTCGTTCTAGGTTTGGTGCTCTTGGTGTTGGGATTCTTGTTCAAGATCTCGATTATGTGGACCATCGGAATCGTCGTACTTGTGATCGGCTTGGTCCTGATGCTGATGGGCAACATGGGGCGCGCAGTCGGTGGTAGGCGACACTATTACTGACCCTCTCGACGTACTGACCGCATGTCCACGATCGGAACGAAGCTGTCGTGGGCTGCGGTCTTTACCGTTCTCTGGAACAGAGCCGGTCGACCGTCCCGCGGATGGCAAACCCGTGTGCTGATTCCGCACGTGCGCCCGCCTACGACACGAATTGTGTTGCAGAGGTCAGGGTTCCGGAGTTCACGACGTCTTGAACAACGGTGAGGGAAAGCGCGGCAGCACCCGAGTACCGCCGAGCCATTCGGTGAGGTTGTCGGCCTGTCGGTCCAGGACCGCGTGTGCATCGGAGCCGACGTCGTCGAGAAATTGGAGAACGACCGCGGCGTCGTCGTCCTGAGTCCAACCGCCGACGATCCGTCCGTCCCACCAGATCGTCGGTCCGGCATTGCCATTGGTGTCGAAAAGTTGGCTGCGATGGGGTCCCAGATACCAATCGCGATCGAACCAACCCATTGTGGTCGGATCCAGGGACGGCAGCAGCGCTCCCCACGGTTCGACCGCCGCTGTCTCCTCGAGATCGTCCGGAAGTAGATAGCCGGTGCCGCCGTCGAGTTCGACTTCGACGACCTGCAGCGCCTGCAGCGACCGCCGGACCGCTGTCAGCGTCGAGCCGAGCCACCACTTGATGTCGGTCTCGGTACCCGGCCCGAATGCTCGCAACCACAGTTCGACCAGCTTCTGTTCGGCGGCTTCTCGCTCGTGCACGTCGACGTCGCTGCCGAGCCACGCACCCGTCGCCGACCAGCTGTTGCGGGAGAGGCGCCAATGACCCGAGTTGCTGGACCGGACGATGTCGCCGGCTGCCGACAGGGTTGTGAGAACCCGCGGTCCAACGGCGACCTTCCCGCCCCAGGTACGTCCTTCGCCGTAGACCATCGATCCGTCGAGCAATGGAATTGCGGCGCGTAGCTCCTTCAGTGTCGCTTCCTTGCCGTCGGACATAAAGTCCCGAACCTGCGCGCTCGCCTCGTCCAACCAGCGTTCGGGGTCGTCGTACAAGCCCGCCTTCTCGACTTCACGAATCAATCGGGCACGCTCTGTCGCCGCGACGCGTTGGCTTGATCCCGCGATCGACAGTGCGAAGGTGTCCCGGGGAAAGACGAAGATGGTCCGTCGCATGGCGAGGTGTTTGACAAGTGTCCGGTCGTCGTAGAGCGCGCGGTCGAGGTCGGCCACCGACATGTTCCGAACCCGAGCCCAGGCGGAGAGGTAGATGGTCGCAGGATCGGTTCCGTGCAGGCAGACCATACTGGCGGCGGCCTCGAGCGGGCTGTCGGCGAGGTGCGAAGGCGCGAGCCGGTGCCGCGTGGCCAGCCTGCGCTGACGTTCGGCCGTCGATATCGTCTGCACGTGAAGACGATAGGCCGCAAGCGGCTCGTGAGTTAAAGGTGCCCTCCGGACGCGCTGCTGGGGTGAAAATGGGGTGTGGT
>NZ_JBIMSN010000127.1:0-10224 GCF_043944905.1 Antrihabitans spumae | reverse complement strand
CCGCCGAGTCCCATTCACGAACCCTTTCAGGCCCGCACTAAGGATGGTGCCCTAGTGACCGACCAACTGGGCGATATCTGCCTTGAACGTGATGTTCATCGAACCGGCGATGTCCATCCGACCCGTCATGGGAAGGTCGATGTCGGCGGCAACCTTCGACCGCGCGCCGTCAGCGCCGATGAGGTACTTCGCGCGGATCGTGTAGGTCGCCCCGGTCAGGCGGTCGAGCACACGCACGTCGACATGATCGGCAGTCTCCGTATGCGAGAGGTACTCCGTCGAGAAGCGCGAGTGGGTTCCCCGGACGGTCGCGTTCTTGACCAGGATCGGTTCCAACAACGTTTGTGGGATATCGCAATTCATCGATGGCGAGGCGAGTTCGTAGTCCGCGTGCCTGCTCGGATGCGTGCCCCACGCGAGGATGCGACCGAGTTCTTCGCCCGCCAGCGACGTGCAGAACACCGTGTCGCCGATCAGCTCGTGCGGCGTCGCCTCCGCGTTGACCTGGTCTTCGATTCCGAGGTCACGGAAGATCTCCATCGTGCGTTGATTGGTGATGTGGGCGCGCGGCGTATTGGCGGTCCACCGGTACTTCGTGATCATGATGTTCGGCACGCCGAGGGTCGACAGAAACAGCGCTGCCGACGAGCCCGCGGGTCCGGAGCCGACGATCAGAACGTCGGTCTCGACCACTGTGCCCGTCGGAAGTTCGGTGGCTGCGACACCGTCGTCGAAGGTGACCATCTCTCTGCCTCTCGATCACGATGCCCGCTCGATTGCGGGGTATGTAGCGAGTGTGCTGACGTCGAGTCGGCAAGAGAAGAAAGACCACGGAGTCGTCCGAAACGAGCTAACGAATGGCGGATTTGAGCAAGACAACCACGATCTTCGCCCGTGGCCCAGACAGCGCCCACGCCCGCATGCCATCCTCGACGAATGGCACGTACCTGGTTGTCGGTGACGGTGGAACTACTCGGCGGGCGCGGTGAGGAACTGTGGCCATGGCCCGGGAGAGTTTTCGCGGTCGGACCGTCGCACACCTTCATGGACCTCGCGAATGCCATCAACGACGCCTTCGCCCGGTGGGACAGGTCGCACCTGTCGATGTTCACCCTCGCGGATGGCCGAGTGGTCACCGACGAGGAGACAGGCGAAGACCTGGCTGGGTCACCCGTTGGACCCATGACGGAGGCGGTGGACATCGAGACGGCAAAGGTTGCTCGGCTCGTCGAACTCGGAGCGGAGTTCCAGTTCATCTTCGACCTCGGCGACGACTGGACCCACCGCTGCACGGTAGGCCACGACAAGATCGACCCACTGCAAACGTTGGGGATTGCGCCGCGCAGTCCGCTCCCCTACCGAGGCTGGGGCACCATCCCGGACCAGTACGGGCGCCGGTGGGCCGACGACGACGGGGAGAGCGATGTGCCGAGCAGACCGGCCCAGCCGCATCCGATGCTGCGGAACGCGTGGCCCGGCGTTGCACAGACGGTCCTTCTCGACATCAGAGAGGTGCGCGCGGCTACCGCGACCAAAGATGCAGCCCGCTTCCTCGCCGCGGTACAGGGGCGGGACATCGACGACGCGCTGCAAATCGTTGGCGCCGGCATACCGATGGCGCTGAACCAGCTACGTAAGCAGGCAGAGCCGGTCGCGTTGTCGGTGATCAATCGGCTGACCGATCGCGCAAGCACAGGTGACGAGGTGCTGAAGAAGGACCTCATCGCGTGTCTACGCCGCGAACCAATCGGCGAGAAGGTGTTGCCGGTCGACCTCGAGTATTTCGGGTCCGAGTTGGAGGGAAGTGAGCTCGAATCGACCGGTGGCTACCTCGACCTGCACACCGGTGATGTGATCGACGAACTCCAGACCGACGAGTTCATGGTCGGCGAGGACGCCGTCATCGACGTGGAGGACGATCCCGACCGCTGGCTGGAGTTCCACCGCACCGGCTCTCGGAATGGCTGGCAGGACATGGCGGACTTCGCCGAGAAGCAACCTGACGGGGCACTACGAGAGCGGATGCGGCGAGCGATCGAGGGCAAGGGCGCGTTCGGACGGTTCCGCGACCTCGTCGACCGGGAGAGCCTCGCCGATCAGTGGCACGTCTTCTCCACTGACCGCCGAATGGGTCGTGCCCGAGAGTTACTCGCAGATAAGGGCATTCGGGTCGGCTGAGAATCACGCCACCTTAGCGGTGCCGTGGCGTGGCCGATGCCGGCGCTATCTCGGACTGGGGCGGCTAGTCCAATTCGCAAGTGACGCTATAGAAGTCGGCAGGTTCCTCGTCGGTCAAACCGAAGGTGGTCTCGCTGAGAACCGCCCCGTTCCAGACGACCCACGGGCCCGAGCTGAACTCGACCTCCCCGCTGCCATCGACCGAGTACTCGCCACTGCCCGAGCTCGTGGAGTACTCGCCGCCATCGATGGTCACGGAAAGGTTGCCGCCGGCGCCGCCGTAGGTGCGGCAGGTGTAGTCCCCGTCTGGCAGTCCCCCGTCAGCGGTCGCGGCAAGTGCTGAGTCCTCGCCGTCGCCGGACCCGGATTCCGACCCGCCGTTGTCGCTACAGCCGGTGCTGGTCAGCGCGATGAACAGCGCCGCAGCGAGCGCGAGAATGGTACGCATGGGGTCTCCGATCTGCCGCAGGCGGAGAGCGGTTTACGTACGCTTCCCGGGCTGGCGGACAAGCCGGCCGCAGCTGTCAGCTGTGTTTGTGGCACTGCCCGAGTACGGCGGCGATGAAATCGGGCAAACAAGGCATCTGCTATTCGGGTTCGATCCCGATCGCGAGCGCGGCATTGCTGGAACCGACCGCTGGAATGGCCGACTAGTCGACGTCCGCGCAGGATGACGTCCCGGGCCAAACGCATCGGAAGTCCGAGGTTGGGAACTGACGATCGAAAGGCATCCGACGTCGGTGTCGCTCTGACAAGATTCGCGGTGTGACAGAGGGTGTTCGCCGCTACGACATTCCGGTGCCCCGCTTGTGGGAAACGCTGCGACCGACCTCGGCGCCATGGGCGGTGAGCACCGGAATTCGCGCGATCGTCTCCTCGGCGATCATCGCGTTGGCTGGTGTTGCCTTCGGTAATTCGGCGTCGATCGGTGTCGCTTATTTTGCGGCCACGATGTCAACCCTGTTTGCGGTAGGCGGGTTTCATCGAGCAAGGCTGACCGCGATGCTCGGGCAGGCGGTCGGTGCTGTCATCGGAATCGTCGTCGGCTCGGTGACGCCGAATACCCTGCCCATCGCGGTGGTTGTTGCCGCCGCAGTAGCGATGGTCGGCGGAATGGTTGCCGCGATCGACCCGGCATTCTCAGCCTTCTCGCTGCTGCTCGTGGTGGGTACGGCATACGGCCAGTTCGGCGGTTCTCCACTCTCGGTGACCGACCAGTGCCTGTGGTACCTGATCGGGTCCGCAATCGTGGCTGCGATCGTCGCGGCCGAGTCGATCACGGTGGTGCCTAGGCGAGAGAGACAGGATATCAGCGCTCTGCTCGCGAGCAATGCGGCGGTCCTCGACGCGTTGGGTGGTCCCGGTTGCACCCAGGCGCGGCGCGATCTTGCGGACACGGCAGCCGTTTGCAGGGCAACGCTCTACTCGTATCGGTTGACCCTACGACGTGGTACGTACGCCGTCGACGCTATCGAGGCGGCAGCACAGGCGGCGAGGCGAGTCACCTTGGTCGTCATATCGCTTTACGCGAAGGGCGCACCGGCTCCGCCCGGTGCGAGTGCAATCGTCCGAAGCGCGGCCGCCGACGTTGCCGAGGGCCGCGTCATCGCCGTTCGAGGATTCGATACGCATCCGGACCCGGGGTTGTCGCCGATTGTCGCGGCACTGACCGCGCCGGCGCGTCACCCATCGCTCGATGACACTGAATCCGCTACTCCCCCTACGGTTCCGCAGTTCATCAGCTCGACGATCAAGACGGCGATGCACCGCACTTCGCTGGGCTCCGGTCTACGTCTCGCGATGTGTGTAGCAGTCGCGACGGCGGGAGCATCGGCGCTGCACGGCGAACATCATGCGTTCTGGCTGGTACTGACCGTCGGCGTTGTCGTGAGGCCCGAACTGCAGTCGGTTTTCGTCCGCGTCATCAATCGGATCGCCGGCTCGATCATCGGAGCGGTAGTCGCCGCCGCGATCCTACTGACCGGTCCCGACGACTGGGTGCTGGCCCTCTGCGCTGCGATATCGATGGGTCTGTCCGCGCTGGCCGCACCAAAGATCTACGGACTTTTCGTCATCGGGATCACGTCGTCGACGTTGCTGAGCGCGAGCATCGGGGAGGTGAATCGACTCGCCCCGGAACTGCGCCTGCTCGACACTCTCCTCGGCTGCACCGTCGCGGTTGTAATCGGCTACGTGCTATGGCCGGGAAAGCTGTTCGCCACACATACGCCGCTGGAAAACGCCAAACGCTCGACGGTCACTTATTTGCGGGCGGCCGCGGATCCGAAAACCCAACCGCTTGCACTCGGCGCATTGCGGCGTCGGGCCTACGACGACAGTCACGGGCTACGCCGGAACCTCCAATCGGCGGTGCTGGAACCCAATCGACTCAGCCCGACGGTCCGTACCGAACTTCCGATCGCACTCGCGCTCGAGGACGTCGCCGACGATATCTCCGACTTGGCATTCACTGTTGCGAAAACAGGTATCGCTCCCGCTGCGGCGGAGATCGACGAAATCGCGGGCGCGATCATGGCACTCGGGCCGCACAGCGCCACACATCCAGGAAGTGCCTTGCTACACATTGGGAACGCAGATGGACCGCTCGTCCGAATGCGGGCCACCCTCGTCGGTATGTCAGGTTTGGTTGGCCCCGCTTGACGTAGCAATCTCTCGCTCGTAGATCCGTCGGCTACGGCCGAAAGAGCGTTCGACGGGCTCCGCGCGCGAGCCTTGCAAAGTTCCGGCACCGCTCGACCGTTGATCAGAAGCGGATGATTCCGTAGCGGCCATTCTGGGAAAGAGGGCTACCAATGTGGGCACGAATAGCACTACGCTAACGATAAAATGTATCTAGAGTAGATCTACTGACATTTTAAGGTAGGTGTCACATGGCAAAGCGAGTGATCGCACCGACCCGCGCCGCGACGGACGCGCTTGTTGTGCTCGGTACGCAGATACGAGCGGCTCGGCACGACAAGAATTGGACGGCCGCTGACCTTGGCATGCGCATCGGGGCTGACCCTCGCACCATCACCGCGATCGAGCGCGGCGCACCCGGTGTCTCCATCGGCACCGTTTTCAGCGCGGCGTCGGTACTCGGTGTGCCGTTGTTCGCCGACGACGACGACGAAAGAGCACGGCTTCGTCGCCGCGGCGAGGAGCGGATGGCGCTGATCCCGTCACGCGAGTATCAGCCAAGATCGACGGGATCCGACGCCGATGACGCTCTCGACTTCTGAGGCACCGACCGTGCCGCGAGACGCCTTCGTGTGGGTCTGGCTCCCCAGCCACACCGATCCGGTGCCAGCCGGACGGTTGCAGTTTCAGCGCCACGGCCGCCGATACGCGTTCGGCTACGGCCGCAGCTACCTCGAACGCAACGACGCCATCAGCCTCTACGAACCCGAGCTCCCGCTGCGGCCTGGCTGGCAGGCTGCGCCCTCCAACATGTCGATTGCGTCCGCGCTGCGCGACGCCGGACCTGATTCGTGGGGCCAACGCGTGATCCTCGAACGACTGCACGGTGTCGCTGGACCTGACGCCGATACAGCCGACCTGGACCAGATCACCTACTTCCTCGAGTCGGGATCCAATCGCATCGGCGGGTTGGATTTCCAGGCCAGTCCGGAGGTCTACATTCCACGCGGGGCGTCGGCATCGATCGACGAACTGCACGCCGCGGCAGACACCCTGGATCAAGGGCGCGAACTGAGCGACGAGTTGGGTGCCGCGCTCCTGCGCGGAACGTCGATTGGAGGCGCCCGGCCCAAGGCGCTCATCGACGTCGAGGGCAGGGGCCATATCGTCAAGTTCTCTTCGGCGTCGGACCCATACCCGGTGGTCAATGCAGAGGCGCTGGCCCTGGAACTCGCCCGGCGAGCCGGAATCGACACCACCGCATCGTTTCTCACTAAATCGCTCGGTCGCGACGTGCTCGCCATCGAGCGGTTCGACCGCCCAGCAGACGGCAGTCGGCGCATCATCGTTTCGGCCTTGACGATGCTCGGGCTCGACGAGATGGAGGGCCGCTACGCCACCTATCCGGATCTGCTCGACGTGCTTCGCCGCACCGGCACCGACCCCGCCATCGGCCGCCGGCTGTTCGAGCGGATCGTGTTCAACGTGGCCATCGGGAACAACGACGACCACGCACGCAACCACGCCGCGTTCTGGGACGGCACGGCCTTGGAGCTGACCCCGGCCTACGACCTGTGTCCTCAGATCCGCTCTGGTGAAACCTCTTCGCAGGCGCTGGCGTTCGATCGTAAGGGCACCCGCAACAGCTCATTCGCCGCGGTCGTAGCCGCTGCACCGGTGTACGGCCTGACCAGCACGGAAGCACACGAGATCATCGACGCCCAGGTCGCGGTCATCGAACAGGACTTCACGGAGGTCGCAGACATGGCCAAGCTGACTAAAGCTCAGCGCAACTTCCTGTGGCACAGACAGATTCTGAATCCACACGCGTCCTACGGGTACACCGCCGGGAGGTGACCAGACAAGGCGCTCGCACAGTCACAAGCGCCTCGCCAATAGGGAAGTCTCCTGACCCGCGGATCCTGCGCGAGGCGCACGAAAGTGTAAAGCCCGGAGACCCCTGATCACGCGGCCTCAACTGTTGCCAGCCCATTTCGCTCGTCGTTCTTGAAAGTTGCGCGGTCACATGGATGATCGCGCGGAGGTGGTGGCTAGGGCCGGGATGGATCGAACCGGCGATCCACCGCCTCAAGATGGACGCAATTGCGGCACAACGGTGTTCGCGCTGGTCACACCAGACTGACTGCGCCTGATTGGACCGCTCGATCCGACTCGTTGGCCTCATCCTGGCACCCGCACGAACTGGCACCGAGCGTCTGCCGCGACATCGATACATCACATTCGTGTCCTCTTGCTCGTGGACATCGACGTTTCTGCCGCCTTGGCCAGGCCGCTGCCGAGATCGTCGAGTGGCTCTCCGCCGCCTGAATCCTCGTGTCCGAAGTGGCCCCCAATGCCCTGTGCGTGTGATCGAATTGGCGACAGGTTCAGCCCAGGAGGTTCGCCATGTCCGTGAAGTCTCGTCACATCGGTCGCAATGCCCGACGGTTCTACATCGGAATGTGCGGGGTCGGCCTCGTCGGCGCGTTCACCGTGGCAGTGCCGGGAATCGGTTCTGCCGCACCGGCATTGCCAGCCAATTGCACGGCGGCGGGGAGCACCGTCACGTGCACCTACGAATATACGGGCGGCGAACAGAGCTTCGCAGTTCCGGCCGATGTCACGTCGGTGCGCGTCGTGGCCACCGGGCAGCAGGGCAGCAGGGCGCATCCGAAACCATGCTTCCCGGTGGGCTCGGCGCGATCGCATCGGGCACCGTGCCCGTGGCCGCTGGTTCGACGCTGTTCGTCGTAGTTGGGGGCTTTCTCGGGTTCAACGGTGGCGGCAACGCCAATCAGAATCGAAGCTTCGGCGGCGGTGCCTCGGACGTCCGGACGGTTTCCAGCGCCGACGCGGTTGGCACGCTCGCCAGTCGACTTCTGGTCGCCGGCGGGGGCGGCGGTGCTTCCGGTCTCGGATTCACCAGTAGAGGAAACCCTGGCGGCAACGCGGGCACCGCAGCACCCGGTGAGCGCGGGCCAGCCGGGCACGGCCACCGGCGGCGGCGCTCCCGGAGAGGGACAAGGTGGCCAGCCAGGTGTACTCGGTGCCGGTGGCGGCTCCGACGCGGGAGGCGGCGGTGGTGGTTTCTACGGCGGCGGCGGATACGACGCCGAGGGCCCCAGCGGCGAAATGGGCGGCGGTGGCGGTGGATCGTCGCTGGTCCCGCCCGGCGGATCAGTCACGCTTGCCGCGGCCGGTGCTGCTCCACAAGTCGTCATCAGTTACCAGATCGGCGGCCAATCGTCCTGCCTCGGCTTGCCTAGACTGCTGAGCTTCTTCTGCTCACTGAGCTGAGCCGGATCGGCACATTTGCGCGCATCGGCGAACTCACCGGACTCACGTCGAAAACGCCGACCTGAAACCAGGCGCATACATCTACGCCCAAACGACGAACCGGCAACAACGTCACCGTAGTGTTCGCGGCTCGCGGTCCTTCAGGTGACGATGGGGCACGCATCGAGCAACATGATCACCGCGCACACCTACGATTCAGACTTGGATCGCGTGGCCCATTGGCTCGGCTGGCTCGACTTCGACTGCTGAAATGGCGGACGGTCACGCATGGCGGACATTCCGCTGATTTTCGAGACCGGATCGACTGCCAGTCCATCGCAGCGAGCTGACCAAGAGCGCCCTGGCTTGCGAGAAGAGATTGTGGCCAGGGCCGGGATCGAACCGGCCACCTTCCGCTTTTCAGAGGGAATTGCACCCGCCGAAATGCGATAAATCCTGGTCGGGCAGGACCCCAATCGACCCGTTGGATGGGCCAGAGCAACAAGTCCAACCCTTTGGCTGCATTTTGGCTTCATCCATGGCGTTCCCCTTCCTGCTGCTCGCTCTCGTTGATCGGGACGACGTCGGGTATTTCAGGGGGTGCCGACACCGAATCGGAACGAGTCGTCTGAAGTGTCCGTCGAGTCATTGTGCAGATCGATCTTCCGCCCAGTCGAGGCGGCGGTCACGGTCATGAACCCAACCTGCGGTGGACTCTGTTGGTCGTCTACCCGCACCGAGCATCTCGACCATCGGCCAAATGCATCGGCGCATGAACAAGCAGATTGTCAACGTCAACTTCCGCTACACCTCCGGACACAGAGTTCCGAGTCGAACTGAGTTGGCCATGTCAAATGCAAATTCCGCCCTGTAGGTCGATTCGAATGGCCCAGCGCCTGGTGGCGCACCACAGACCCTCTGATGTCCTGCCACTCGATCAATCGCGGAATCGGGACTCCTGGGCCAATGCCGACGATTAGCCTTCTACAAAGATTTCCCGCGACTACAGGAGACTGCGATGGACGAGAATCCGTCCGCCTCGACCACGCCGTCGGAGCCGCGGTCCGGACACAAAAATAAGACGATGCCGGTCATCGCGATTGGCGTGACCGTCGCCGCTCTCATCCTCGCTGCCGCATTCGGAGCCTGGTACTTAACCCGAGACCGGAGTGTCACCAGCATCCCCGTCGGTGAAAATCCGAGTCGGGTCGCGGTGGATCCGGCCACGCGCACGATCTACGTCGCAAACCGCGAATCGGGTTCGGTGTCGGTGATCGACATCGCCAGCAACACCGTCACCGCCACCATCGCCGTCGGAGACTTCCCGCGGGGGGTGGCGGTGGATCCGGCCACGCGCACCGTCTACGTCACTAGCTCGGGCTCGGTGTCGGTGATCGACACCGCCAGCAACACCGTCACCGCCACCATCGCCCTCGGCTATAGCCCGGGTGGGGTGGCGGTGGACCCGGCCACGCGCACGATCTACGTCGCAAACAGCGACTCGGATTCGGTGTCGGTGATCGACACCGCCAGCAACACCGTCACCGCCACCATCGCGGTCGGAGACCAACCGGATCAGGTGGCGGTAGATCCGGATGCGCGCGCCGTCTACGTCGCAAACACGGTCTCGGATTCGGTGTCGGTGATCGACACCGCCAGCAACACCGTCACTGCCACCATCGCCGTCGGAGAGTTCCCGTCTGCGGTGGCCGTGGATCCGGCCACGCGCACCGTCTACGTCGCAAACGAAATGTCGGATTCAGTGTCGGTGATCGACACCGCCAGCAACACCGTCACCGCCACCATCGTCATCGGAGACCAACCGTATGCGGTGGCCGTTGATCCGGCCACACGCACCGTCTGCGTCACAAACAGCTCCGCGGACTCGGTGTCGGTGATCGACGCCGCCAGCAACACCGTCACCGCCACCATCGCGGTCGGCGGGTTTGCAACTGGTGTGGCGGTGGATCCGGCCACGCGCACGATCTACGTTGCAGACCACGACTCGGATTCGGTGTCGGTGATAGTTCCCTAATTCATTCGGGTGTCACGGACAAATCAGCATACGAGAATGTCATTTGCCAGGGTGATGGGACCACCTGCTTGCCACTAGCATGGGACCACCTTGGA
>NZ_JBIMSN010000126.1:0-120527 GCF_043944905.1 Antrihabitans spumae | reverse complement strand
CAAGGTGGTCCCATGCTAGTGGCAAGCAGGTGGTCCCATCACCCTGGCAAATGACACCGAATAGACACACCCTGATCGCGCTGGTGCGCTGGTCGAGCCGTTCCCGTTTTCAACGTACTTCGTACGGCAATAGCCGAGCAATTACCCGACGCGGTCGAATGTGACGCACGACACGCCGACGATCGGCATAAATTCGCGAACTTTCGAAACGCCCACCAGGGAATTTCATCAATGTTGTTCGCAACATGTCGTGTTGCCCTTCCTTGTCGGACACTAGGTGTAGTGTCTTGAGGACTGGGAGACCACAACGGGGCCGAGACCCGATCGGAGCCGCAAAGGCGCCGGGCGAGCTCGAAACGGCGTTCTCTCTCCGTGGCACCAGCAACACATTCCAGCGTCGCAAGTCAGCTCTGAGTCGACTCGAAGGCCGTAGAAAGAGGGACCTAGATGACCATCACCGTGTACACCAAGCCTGCATGCGTTCAGTGCACCGCGACCTACCGCGCGCTCGACAAGGCGGGTATCGAATACTCGGTCGTCGACATCTCGCAGGACGCCGAAGCCCGCGACTACGTCATGGCGCTCGGCTACCTGCAGGCGCCCGTTGTCGTCGCTGAAGATTCGCACTGGTCGGGCTTCCGTCCGGACCGCATCAAGGCGCTCGTCACGAGCGCGGCCTAGTCAGATCGAGTTGGTGACGGGCAGATGAGTTCGCTTGTCTACTTCTCGAGCGCATCGGAGAACACACACCGATTCGTTCAGAAGTTGGATCTGCCCGCGACCCGCATTCCACTGCACGATCGCGAAGGGGCCTTCCGGGTCGCCGAGCCTTATGTGCTGATCGTTCCCACCTACGGCGGCGGTGCTCACATCGCGGGCCGGGACAACGGTCACGTTCCCAAGCCGGTTATCAAATTTCTCAACAACACACACAATCGATCATTGCTCCGGGCGGTCATTGCGGCCGGCAACACGAACTTCGGCGACTCGTATTGCTTCGCTGGAGACGTGATCTCGCAGAAGTGTCAGGTCCCGTACCTGTACCGCTTCGAACTCATGGGAACTGCAGAGGACGTCGAGCGCGTCCGCGAAGGATTGGGATTGTTTTGGCAACATATACCGCGACTCCAGCAACCGACTCCGCTGTCGCGACTGGGCGCCTGAATCAGGGGCCGGTCCGTACTCCGGAGGCCACCGACGGGCTCGATTATCACGCACTCAATGCGATGCTCAATCTGTACGGACCCAACGGCGAGATCCAGTTCGAGAAGGATCGCGAAGCGGCCAACCAGTACTTCCTGCAGCACGTCAACCAGAACACAGTCTTCTTCCACAACATGGACGAGAAGCTGGACTACCTGGTCAAGGAGAACTACTACGAGCGCGAAGTTCTCGATCAGTACTCACGCAACTTCGTGAAGCACCTGATCGACCACGCGTACTCGAAGAAGTTCCGGTTCCCTACGTTTCTCGGCGCGTTCAAGTACTACACCTCGTACACACTCAAGACGTTCGACGGCAAGCGCTACCTCGAGCGCTTCGAAGATCGCGTCTGCATGGTTGCGCTGACCCTTGCGGCAGGCGACGAGATTCTGGCGAAGGAACTGGTCGACGAGATCATCGCCGGACGCTTCCAGCCCGCGACGCCGACGTTCCTCAACTCCGGTAAGAAGCAGCGCGGCGAGCCCGTGTCGTGCTTCCTGCTTCGTATCGAAGACAACATGGAGTCGATCGGGCGTTCCATCAACTCGGCGTTGCAGCTGTCCAAGCGAGGCGGCGGAGTTGCGTTGCTGCTCACCAACATTCGTGAGCACGGCGCGCCGATCAAGAAGATCGAGAACCAGAGCTCGGGCGTGATCCCGATCATGAAGCTGCTCGAGGATTCGTTCTCCTACGCCAACCAGCTCGGCGCGCGTCAGGGTGCAGGCGCGGTCTACCTGCACGCGCATCACCCCGACATCTACCGGTTCCTCGACACCAAGCGTGAGAACGCCGACGAGAAGATACGCATCAAGACGCTGTCCCTCGGCGTTGTCATTCCCGACATCACGTTCGAGCTGGCGAAAAAGAACGAGGACATGTACCTCTTCTCGCCATACGACGTCGAGCGGATCTACGGCGTTCCGTTCGCCGATATCGACGTAACCGAGAAGTACTACGAGATGCTCGACGACAAGCGCATTCGGAAGTCGAAGATCAAGGCGCGCGAGTTCTTTCAGACGATTGCGGAGCTGCAGTTCGAGTCGGGCTACCCGTACATCATGTACGAGGACACCGTGAACCGTGCGAACCCGATCGCGGGCAAGATCACGCACTCGAACCTGTGCTCGGAGATCCTGCAGGTGTCGACGCCGTCGGAGTTCAACGACGACCTCTCGTATTCCCATGTGGGCAAAGACATTTCGTGCAACCTGGGTTCCTTGAACATCGCGAAGACGATGGATTCGCCCGACTTCGCGAAGACGATCGAGGTGTCCATCCGGGCACTCACGGCCGTCTCGGATCAGACACACATCTTCTCGGTGCCGTCGATCGAGCAGGGCAACAACGATTCGCATGCCATCGGTCTCGGGCAGATGAACCTGCATGGGTACCTGGCACGCGAGCGCGTCCTGTACGGCTCCGAAGAAGGCATCGACTTCACCAACATCTACTTCTATACGGTGTTGTTCCACGCGATCCGGGCATCGAACCTGATCGCCAAGGAACGCGGCAGCTACTTCAAAGGCTTCCCGGAGTCGAAGTACGCGTCGGGTGAATTCTTCGACAAGTACACCGACCAGGTGTGGGAGCCGAAGACCGACATCGCGCGGCAGTTGTTCGTCGACGCCGACGTGCACATCCCGACCCAGCAGGATTGGGTCGAGCTCAAGGCGTCGGTCCAGGAGTACGGCATCTACAACCAGAACCTGCAGGCCGTCCCGCCGACCGGATCGATCAGCTACATCAACTACTCCACCAGCTCGATTCACCCGGCGGCGTCGAAGATCGAAATCCGCAAGGAAGGCAAGATCGGCCGCGTGTACTACCCGGCGCCGTATCTCACCAACGACAACCTGGACTACTACCAGGACGCGTACGAGATCGGCTACGAGAAGATCATCGACACCTACGCTGCGGCGACTCAGCATGTCGACCAAGGGCTTTCGCTGACGCTGTTCTTCAAGGACACCGCGACGACCCGCGATATCAACAAGGCGCAGATCTACGCGTGGCGTAAGGGCATCAAGACGCTGTACTACATCCGGTTGCGTCAGATGGCTCTCGAAGGCACCGAAGTCGAAGGTTGCGTCTCCTGCATGTTGTAGGCGGCTCCGCCGCCTGTGCGCGGTCGATGGGTCTATGGACCCGTCGACCGCGCACAATCCCTAAGCGAAGCGAGGACTGAATCATGGTCAAACTGATCGATCGGGTATCGGCGATCAACTGGAATCGTGTGCCCGACGAGAAGGACGCCGAGGTGTGGGATCGGCTCGTCGGAAACTTCTGGCTGCCGGAGAAGGTGCCTGTGTCCAACGACATTCCGTCGTGGGCGACGCTTAACCCGACCGAGCAGCAGCTGACGATGCGCGTGTTCACCGGTCTGACGTTGCTCGACACCATCCAGGGCACGGTCGGCGCGGTCAGCCTCATCCCCGACGCCATCACGCCGCACGAAGAAGCGGTGTACACCAACATCGCGTTTATGGAGTCGGTGCACGCCAAGAGCTACAGCTCGATCTTCTCGACGCTGTGCTCGACACGCGAGATCGACGACGCGTTCCGGTGGTCGGAGGAGAATCCGAACCTGCAGCGCAAGGCCGAGATCGTGCTGAAGTACTACAAGGGTGACGAGCCGCTCAAGCGCAAGATCGCCTCGACGCTGTTGGAGAGCTTCCTCTTCTACTCGGGCTTCTACCTCCCGATGTACTGGTCGAGCCGAGCCAAGCTCACCAACACCGCAGACCTCATTCGCCTGATCATTCGCGACGAGGCCGTGCACGGTTACTACATCGGCTACAAGTACCAAAAGGGCCTCGAGCTGCTGACTCAGGCCGAGAAGGACGATCTCAAGAACTACACGTTCGAGCTGCTCTTCGAGCTGTACGACAACGAGGTCGAGTACACCCAGGATCTCTACGACGAGGTCGGCCTCACCGAGGACGTCAAGAAGTTCCTGCGCTACAACGCGAACAAGGCCTTGATGAATCTCGGCTACGAGGCGTTGTTCCCGAAGGACGAGACCGACGTCAATCCGGCGATCCTGTCGGCGCTGTCGCCGAATGCGGACGAGAACCACGACTTCTTCTCCGGATCGGGCAGCTCGTACGTCATCGGTAAGGCCGTCAACACCGAGGACGACGACTGGGATTTCTAGCCCCAGCTCAGAGACTCTTGGTTTTCGGGCGACCTCCGTGGCACTATTGACGAACTGTCAATAAGCGGAGGTCGACAATGACGTCAGTATCGATCGAGAGACTCTCGATTGCCATCACCGGGGGAGCGCGCGGCATCGGTCGCGAAATCGCGGCTGCATTCGCGGCGCGTGGAGCGCACGTCGCCATCGGCGACATCGATGCCGACGCAGTGGCCGCGACTGCTGCCGAACTCGGTCGCGGCGTCGTCGCGTTCCCGTTGGACGTCACCGATGCGGCGGGCTTCGCGAAGTTCCTCGACGAGGCAGCGGCGACGTTCGGAACTGTCGACGTACTGGTCAACAACGCGGGCATCATGCCCATCGGCTCGTTCGTCGACGAGGCCGACAGCCTCACCACGCGTACGGTCGACATCGACATTCGCGGTGTCCTCACCGGGACGAAGCTGGCAGGCCGCACGTTCGTCGAACGTGGTTCGGGCCATGTCGTCAACATCGCTTCGATCATGGGAACGATGGCATCGCCCAACGCGGCAACCTACTGTGCGGCCAAATTCGCCGTCGTCGGATTGGGCCAGGCGCTACGTCAGGAATGGCGTGGGACCGGCGCTCACATCACGACGATCTGTCCCGGTTTCGTTCGGACCGAGCTGATTTCGGGCATGACCGCCAACGCCGTCATGCAGAAGGTCGGGATGGTCGACCCGCAGGCAGTTGCCGACGCGGTCATCGATGCGGTGGCATCCGGCAGGTCTGGTGAGACGTTCGTTCCCAAGCCGGTCGGCTTCATCTCGAAGGGCACCGCACCGCTTCCCGCGGGTCTGCGCGACGCCCTGTTCCGACTGTCCGGCGGCGAGAAGGTCACCCAAACCATCGACAAGTCAGCGCGTCAGGCATATCAGCAACGCGCGGCAGGCGACAGCGAAGGAATCTCACGATGAGCGTCATCGATATTGCAGCGGTTCCAGGTGTGCCCGAGACCGTCCTGACGCAGGCGCTGCTCGACCGGCTGCCGGGGAACCTGGCACCCGCGCCGTGGACGTGCTCGAGCGAGGCGCTCGTCTGGACGAACCGTGGTGGCAGTGCAGCAACAGCAGCATTGCAGTCGGTGATCGGCGGCGACTCCGGCGTGCCTGCGGTCTGTGGCGGCATGGTGCGCTACACCGACACTCCGGTCGGCTCCTACGACGAGGTCTTCGGTGCGGTCGGCTTTCGTCGCGGACTCGGCGTTCGCGGCAACGTTGCGTTCATGGCTGTCGACTCGGGGGTGAGCATCGTCGGTGGCCGAACGAACTGGGCGATGCCGAAGACGCTGGCGAGCTTCGACGGCGAGATCGCAAGTGGTACGACGATGCGGGCCGCCAACGCCGTTGGCCCGTCGTGGTCGGTCGCGGCGACGCCACGAGCGCTCGGACCTGCCATCCCAATGTTCTCGGCAGCGGTTGTCCTGCAACGTTTTCCGGACGGTGTCGTCCGACACTCGAAGCTGCAGATGAAGGGTAGGGCGCGGCCGGCACTGGTGAGCGTCGACGTCGAATCCGACGCGACACTGCCGCAGTGGCTACGACCCGGACGCCATCTCGGCGCGATCATCGAGTCGATGACGTTCACGCTCGGCGCACCATACGAGGTGCGCTGAACAATCTACGGAAACGTGTCGGTCCGCCGGTCTAACGTCTCCCTCGTTGGCGCATTCAGCGATATCGAGGAGGCGGACATGACTGGCAGGATCGTTCATTTCGAGGTCCCGTTCGACGACAAGGAGCGCGCGCACGCGTTCTACAAGGATGCGTTCGGTTGGGGTATCACCGAAATGCCGGAGATGGGGTACACCATCGCGCAGACCGGGCCTGTCGAGGACTCGGGTATGCCGACCGAGCCCGGCTACATCAACGGCGGCATGTACTTGCGCGATGCGCAGTCGCCCACCAGTCCGGTCATCGTCATCGACGTCCCCGACATCGACGCCGCTCTGGTGACCATCGAAAAACTCGGCGGCACAAAGGTTGTCGAAAAGATGCCGGTCGGGGAGATGGGCTTCGCGGCCTACTTCACGGACACCGAAGGGAATACCCTCGGCTTGTGGGAGACGGCCGCGCCGGCGGGGTAGAGCGCCGGATCAGCCGGACACGTACCCGTTGAGGGATCCGCTGAGGTCGGTCAGGATCGCGCGCGCGGCGACGAGGCCGCTACCGCTCCAGATGGTGTCGTCGACGGCGAACACTCGCTTGTCCTTCGTCGCGCCGAGATCCTCCCACTCGTCGCTCTCCATGACGTCGATTCCATGGTCCTTGCCGTCGTCACCGGCGAAGCTGACATAGATGATGTCGCCCTCAGCGCGTTTCAGGTCGTCGGCGGCGAGATCGAAGGACCCCTCACGCTGATACGGGGGGCGTCGAACGCCTGCGTCCGCGAGGACTTGCCCGGCGAACGATCCTGGACCCTGCACCGAAATGGAGTCCGCGGTGAAGCGAACGATCGACGCTTGCGTCTGTTCCGACGCCAGGGCCGCACCGACGTCACGAGCGGCGACCTGGTAGTCCTCGACTGCCTTGATTGCTGCGCCGCCGCGGCCCAAACCTGCAGCGCCGACGCCGAACTGACGTTTCCAGCCACCGTCGACGGAGTCGTACACGGTCGGGGCAATGTTCGAAAGCTGTTCTGCGACAGCCTTGTCCGGAACAGTCGAACCAAGGATGACGTCCGGGTCGAGCTCGGCGATTTTGGCGATGTCGGGTGCGCCGACCGTACCGACACTAGGAATCAGGAGGACGCCGGTGCCGAGATAACTCGGTTGTGGTTGCGCCCCAGGCAGTGTCGCCGCACCGACGACGCGTTCCCACAGTCCTACCGCACACACGGTGTCGAGAGCTTGCGTACTCAGCACGACGATCCGCGTCGGGTCGGCGGGGACGGTCGATTCGCCGCCTGCATGTGTCACTTGCCGGGTCGAGCCTTCGCCCTGATCCGGGAAGGAGGGCGTCGGGCACGCTTTGGTGGTGTCGCGCTCGACCCCGACAACGCCTGCTCCGGCGATCACCGTCGTCGTCCGAACGATCTCGTTGGCTGCATCGTCGGATTCGGTTCCGCTGCACCCGGCGAGCAGAACGACAGCAGACAGGGCGGCAACGGCGAACAGCTTGCGGGGCATGCGGTGAGGGTACCGGCCGCGCGAATGGTGGTGTCAGCCGAGCAAGGTCGTGATAGCCCCGGCGATGGCGTTGTCGTCGATCAGGCCGCCGCCGGGAATCTTCGCCGTGGCCAACTCCTCGGCGAGCCGAACCTTGACGGCGTTCGCCCACGTCCGGGAGTCGTCGCCGATGGCCACGTCGTCGACTTTGGCGATTCGAAACAGCCCGTGTGGGAACTTGCGGGCGTGGACACCGATCTCGACGCGAGCCGAGTTCGGGCTCGTCGCAATCGCCACGACCTCGACGTGCACGACCTTCGCGCCCGCTAGCTCGACCGAGTTGCCGGGTCGGAACGTGAGAACCTGCACGACCGACGGACCTTTCCGCCCGGACCGATGCCATAGCTGCGACCGAACGAATGTCCAACCCATCGCGTCGACCGCCGCGCGGAGCGTGTGATGAACCGGCAGCGCATCGATGTCGAATCGAGCCGTACCGCCGTACGCGAGCGGGCTCAGTTCGACGCCGGGGCGAGAACTGTAGGTGAGGAAGCGCAGATCGCCGATTGCTGTCGGAGGCGCCCAGATCGGCAACCTGACTGTGAAGGGCAGGTCGGCGGTCGGCCCAGCCGTGTCGGCATCGGCAAGAACGGCCTGCTCGGCTATGTCGAGCGTGGCGGAAACCTCGCTCGATGTGAGGCCCTCACCGCTGTGGTAGGTGTTGTCGACGTCCTTCTTGCCGTTCACGACAACCTTTGCCGCGCAATCGCCGAGGCGGTAGCCGGGCGCGACCTTGGCCGAGACGAGCGCGAGCGACACCTCGCGGCCGGGTACTGCTGGTTCCGTGCCCACTTCGAGCTTCCATGTGGTGCGTTTCTTACGCCAGAACAGCAATCCCATAGCGCGGGATCGTAGCGCGACACCTCACGAGCGTCCGGAGTTCGAAATGGGATCGGAGCCAACGAAAATTCGGTAGGACATACCGATGTCGCAGGTCGGCAGGCGGCGTAGACAGAAAGGCATAGACAGAAAGTAGGCATAGTCGCCGCGTCGAGAGGAGACAGAGATGGCGATCGACCGCGCGTCGAAGTTCTTCGACCATCTGGACGAACTCAGGTATCAGCCGACCGAGAAGCGGGTTCGGGTACTTGCCGGGGGGACAACCGTCGCGGATACCCGCGCGGCACTGTTGATCTGGGAGCCCCGCCGTGTCGTTGCGTCCTATGCGATCCCGACGGTCGACATCAGAGGTGACCTCGTCGCGATCGAGGCGACCGCAGCCGACGAGCGGCCGGTGCAACTCGGCGCTGGACCTCCCGTGCTCGACCCGAGTACCGCGTTCGCGTTTCACACCGCTGCCGGCACACCTGTCGAAATTGTCTCCGGCGCGGCGAGAGGCGTCGGCTATCGCCTCGCCGACCCCGACCTCGACGGTTACCTCGTCCTCGACTTCGACGCGTTCGACTGGTTGGAAGAGGACGAATCGATCTTCGGGCACCCGCGCGACCCGTTCTCCCGCATCGATATGCGTTCGAGTTCGCGACACATCAGGATCGAGCTCGGCGGCGTCGTGCTGGCGGAGTCCTCCCGGCCCGTCCTGCTGTTCGAGACGATGATTCCCGCTCGGTTCTACCTTCCTGCGGACGATGTGCAGGTCGCGCTCACCCGAAGCGACACCCGAACAGTCTGCGCATACAAGGGTCACGCGACGCACTGGTCGGTCGACGTTGCGGGTGAGGACGGCACGAACATCGCTTGGAGTTACGAGAAGCCGCCACCGGAACTGAGCCAGGTGGCCGGTCTCGTCTGCTTCTATCAGGAACGAGTCGACGTCACCCTCGACGGTGTTGCACAGCTGCGCCCGGTAACTCCCTGGTCGTAGCCAGGCATAACGGACGAGTCGAACAGCCATCGATCCGCGGGCGTCAATCCTGGTACGGGCGCACGATTTCGGGCCATTGACTGCGCCGTCGCTGGGCGGCAGAGTTTAATTACGACACACGGTAGGACCGGGTCTGCGCCGTGGCGAAGCACCGTCTACGATTCGATGAGCGATAGCCAGCGATCGTCCGCCTCGCCGCGAGCCGGACGAGCATTCAGGAGGATCAGTGACTGCGGTAGAGCCCAAGCCGGTTCCTCAGCTCGAAGCTGTCAGACCGTACCCACCTCGGGTCGGCCCCAAGGGCTCGTACATCTGGAAGATGGTCACGACGACCGACCCCAAGGTGCTCGGGATCATGTATCTCGTCACCGCGGTCGGCTTCTTCCTCATCGGCGGCCTCATGGCGCTGCTCATGCGTTCGGAACTGGCCGTTCCAGGCCTGCAGTTCCTGTCCAACGAGCAGTACAACCAGTTGTTCACCATGCACGGCACGATCATGTTGCTGTTCTACGCAACGCCGATCGTGTTCGGTTTCGCGAACGTCGTGCTGCCGCTGCAGATCGGTGCTCCTGACGTCGCGTTCCCGCGTCTCAACGCGTTCAGCTACTGGCTCTACCTCTTCGGCGCGACGATGGCGACCGCCGGCTTCATCACCCCAGGTGGTGCCGCCGAGTTCGGTTGGACCGCGTACTCGCCGTTGACGAGCGCACTGTATTCACCCGGCGTCGGTGCAGACCTATGGATCATGGGCCTCGCGGTCAGTGGTCTCGGCACGATCCTCGGTGGCGTCAACATGACCACGACCGTCATCGTGCTGCGCTGCCCCGGCATGACGATGTTCCGGATGCCGATCTTCACGTGGAACATCCTCGTGACCAGCATCCTGGTTCTGCTTGCGTTCCCGCTGCTCACCGCAGCGTTGATGGGCCTCGCTGTCGACCGTCACCTCGGCGGCCACATATACGACCCAGCTACCGGTGGCGTGTTGCTGTGGCAACACCTGTTCTGGTTCTTCGGTCACCCCGAGGTGTACATCATCGCGCTACCGTTCTTCGGCATCGTGTCCGAGATTTTCCCGGTATTCAGCCGAAAGCCGATCTTCGGCTACACGACCCTGGTCTACGCGACGCTCGGTATCGCTGCGTTGTCCATCGCCGTGTGGGCGCACCACATGTACGCGACCGGCGCCGTGCTGCTGCCGTTCTTCTCCTTCATGACGTTCTTGATCGCCGTTCCTACGGGCGTCAAGTTCTTCAACTGGATCGGAACAATGTGGCGAGGGCAATTGACCTTCGAGTCACCGATGCTGTTCTCTGTCGGTTTCCTCGTGACCTTCCTCTTCGGTGGTCTGTCGGGCGTCATCCTCGCGAGCCCGCCGCTCGACTTCCACGTCACGGACTCGTACTTCGTGATCGCGCACTTCCACTACGTGCTCTTCGGCACCATCGTGTTCGCCACCTTCGCCGGAATCTACTTCTGGTTCCCGAAGATGACCGGTCGCATGATGGACGAACGCCTGGCCAAGTGGCACTTCTGGTTGACGATGGTCGGTTTCCATGCCACCTTCCTCGTGCAGCACTGGGTCGGTAACGAGGGCATGCCCCGCCGCTACGCCGACTACCTGCCGGGCGACGGTTTCACGTTCCTCAATACGTTCTCCACCGTCGGATCCTTCATCCTCGGCGCATCGACATTGCCGTTCGTCTGGAACGTCTTCAAGAGTTTCCGCTACGGCGAAGTTGTCACCGTCGACGACCCGTGGGGCTACGGCAACTCGCTCGAATGGGCAACGACCTGCCCGCCGCCGCGGCACAACTTCTACGAGTTGCCACGCATCCGGTCGGAGCGTCCGGCATTCGAGCTGCACTACCCGCACATGGTCGATCGAATGCGAGCTGAAGCTCATGTCGGCTGGGGCGCCGGTGGTCACGCCACCGAGGTCCAAGAGAAGAAACCTTCGCTGACCAAGTAGTCGCAACGCCGAGTCCCCGCCGGTTTCACCGGCGGGGACTTTGCTGTTGTGCCCAACCTCTGCTTTCTCGGGCTGCGCAACCACGGTCGGCGCACCATTGACACAATGGGTCCCGACTGGCTGCTAGCCCGGCCGCTTCGCGACGAACGGAGTTCATTCGGTGGGTTCATCCGTCACCACTGTGCTAATCACCGTGACCGGCCAGGACAAGCCTGGTGTCACATCGGTACTGCTAGCGGCGCTCTCGCGCCACGATGTGAGCCTCCTCGACGTCGAACAGGTCGTGATTCGCGGCCGCCTGACGCTTGGGGTTCTCGTCTCGTGTCCCAACGACCCCGAGGCACTGCAGGACGAGCTGGAAGAAGCGATGAACACGGTCGGCGTCGAAGTCGACGTGTCGATCGGCGCAGACCCCATCGGTCGAGCGGGTTTGTCGACCCATGCGGTCGTCGTGCTCGGCAGTCCGGTCACGGCCCGGGCGTTCAGTGAAATTTCGCGCAACCTCGCGAAACAAGGCACCAACATCGATTCCATTCGGGGAATTGCCGACTACCCGGTGACGGGCCTGGAACTGCTGGTGACGACGGTGGACACGGGTGCCGACGCCGACGCCAGGCTGCGGACCGGGTTGGCCGAGGTCGCGGTTCGCGAGAACGTCGACGTCGCGGTCGAGCGGGCCGGTCTCGCGCGGCGCAACAAGCGCCTGATCGTCTTCGATGTCGACTCCACTCTCATCCAGGGTGAAGTCATCGAGATGTTGGCTGCGCGCGCGGGTGTCGAGGACGAGGTTCGCGCGGTCACCGAGGCAGCGATGCGTGGCGAGATCGACTTCGGGGAATCGCTGCACCAGCGCGTTGCGACCTTGGCAGGGCTTGATGCAAGCGTCATCGACGAGGTCGGTGAGTCCATTCAGCTGACCCCGGGCGCACGCACCACCATCCGCACGCTGCGCAGGCTCGGGTTCCACTGTGGCGTCGTCTCGGGTGGCTTCCGTCAGGTGATCGACGGCTTGGCGCACGAACTCGAACTCGACTTCGTCGAGGCGAACACCCTGGAGATCATCGACGGCAAGCTGACCGGCCGGGTCGTCGGTGAGGTCATCGACCGCAAGGCGAAGGCGGTCGCGCTGCGAAAGTTCGCTGCCCAGGTCGGGGTCCCGATGGAGCAGACCGTCGCCGTCGGTGACGGCGCGAACGACATCGACATGCTCAACGCAGCCGGTCTCGGCGTCGCGTTCAACGCGAAGCCCGCGCTACGTGAAGTTGCCGACGCAGCGCTGTCGCATCCGTTCCTCGACGCGGTGCTCTTCATCCTCGGTGTCACGCGCCACGAGGTCGAGGCTGCCGACGCGTTCGATGGGTTGGTACGACGCGTTCCGCTCGGACCAGCGGTGTAGCGAGTGCGGAGATGAGCGATTTCGCGGCTCGCCACGCGGTCCTTGCGGCTGGCTACGGCGCACGCGACGAGCCGGACGATCCCGCGCTGATCCAGGCGATGCCGATCGTTCTGCACCTGCCGAAGCAGGATCCACCCAAGCGTTCGGCGGTGCTGGAAGCAGCTGCGGCGTCGGTTGTCGCGCTGTGCCTCGACGAGCGAGTCGGTGTGGACGGACCGTGGGAGACCGCATTTCGTAACTGGGTCGACGTGCGTATCCGCAAGGTTGCCCGACGCGCACGGGGAGCGCATTGGCTTGCAGCGCAAGAGATCGACGGGATCACCGTCGACATCGATGGTGCGCAAGCACGTGCGCTGGTGCCAGGTCCGGTCGGCGAGCTGGACCCTCGGATCAAGCGCCTGCAGGTGGGCGGCACTGATCTCGAACACGACGATCCCGCCGAACGCACCGGTGTCCCGGTGCTCTGGGTCAATTCCGCCCTCGACATGACACTCGGCAAGACGGCAGCCCAGGTCGGCCACGCCTCCATGCTCCTCGCTGCGGCGATGACCACCGACGACGCGTTCGAGTGGTCGGTGCGCGGATTCGATTGTGCTGTGCGGCAGGCGGATTCGCACAGGTGGGCGAAGCTTGCGCAGGAGGTCGCCCGCGGCGCGGCTGTCGGCGTGCGCGATGCCGGTTTCACCGAGGTTGCGCCCGGATCGATGACCGTCGTCGCGATGGTCTGACGCCCGATGGATCTCGAGACAGCGCGACAGCGGTTTGCCTCCGCGCGAGTCGCACGACTGGCGACAGCGAGCGACTCGGGTCAGCCGCACTTGGTTCCCCTTGTGTTTGCCGTCCGCAACGATCTCGGGCACGGCCACACTGTGTGTTTCGCGGTGGATCACAAACCCAAGCGCTCTCGACAGCTTCGTCGCCTCGACAATATTGCGGCCAATCCGGCTGTAAGCCTGCTGGTCGACCACTACGCCGACGACTGGTCGACGTTGTGGTGGGTCCGAGTCGACGGCACAGCGACCGTTCTTGATGCCGAGAGCGACGACGGTCGGTCGGCGATCGACGCCCTGGTGGCCAAGTATCGGCAGTACGACCAGGTGCGGCCGGCCGGACCTGTCGTCGTGGTGCGAGAACTGACCTGGCACGGGTGGTCAGCGGAAGTGGCCAGCGACTAGGCAGGCCAGAATCCCGCAACTGGCTCTTTGTTGGATGGCCAGTTGCCGTCACGCTGGTGTCATGCTTCTTCGTCGACTCGGTGCTCTCTACTTCGGTCTCTGGCTCTACGGGTTCTCCATGGCCGTGATGATTCGCGCCAATTTCGGGTTGGACCCCTGGGACGTCTTCCATCAGGGCGTCACCGAGCACGTTCCGCTCAGTTTCGGCACCGTCACCGCGCTGACCGGCCTCGTTGTGCTGCTGGCCTGGATTCCGCTTCGACAGCGCCCAGGTCTCGGGACGATCAGCAACGTCGTCGTCATCGCAGTATCCGTGGATGCGGGATTGGCGACACTGCCCGACATCGACGAGGTCTGGCTGCGGGTCACCGCAATGATCGCAGCGGTGGTACTCAATGCCATAGCCACCGTGCTCTACATCGGCGCCGGAATGGGTCCCGGACCGCGCGACGGATTGATGACTGGACTGGTCGCGCGGACCGGTCTCTCGGTCCGACTGGTCCGCACGGTCCTCGAAGTGACGGTGCTCTCGACCGGGTGGTTGCTCGGCGGCAGCGTCGGCGTCGGAACGGTCGTCTACGCCTTCGGGATCGGCCCGCTCATCCAACTGTTCATCCCAGCGGTACAGCGCTACCTGCCGGGATTTGCGGTGGCCGACACCGCCGAACCTCAGCGAGACACCGATGCGGTCGTCGATACCAACCGCTCGATCAGTTCGGTGCCCAACGTCAGCGCGTCGTAGCTGCCGTACTCCTCGCCCAGCGCTTGCGCTTTCGCGCGGTAGCCGGGCTTGTCGAGTATCGCGCGGACGGCGTCGCGTACCGCCTGCGGTTTGGGTGCGGCGGTCCGCAGATTGATTCCTGCACCGGACCATTCGACTCGCATCGCAACTTCGGGTTTGTCCTCCGTCGTGCCGGCAACGATCAGCGAAACCCCGTGCGAGAGAGCGAGTTGCACACCGCCGTAGCCGCCGTTGGTCACCACAACCGAGACTTTCGGTAGCAGGTGGGCGTAGGGGATGAACTCCTCGACACGAGTGTTGGCGGGCGGATTGTCCAGACCGAGCTCGGCTGCCGGTCGACCGCCGGTCGCGACGACAACGAGGACGTCCTCGTCGGCAAGGCCGGCAAGGGCAGGGGCGAACAGTTCAGGGGTCGCGTTGGCGATCGTGCCCTGTGTGATGTGAACGACCGGGCGGCCAGCGTCGAGTTCGTGCCACCACTGCGGCGGAGTCCAGGCAGCATCCGAGGATGCCGAGATGGGCCCGATGAAATGCACCTGAGGGGCCAGGTCGCTGCGCGGATACTCGATGCCAGGAACGGACGGATTCAAATACAACGCGGCGGTATCCGTTGCGTCCATCAACCAACCAGCAGGTTGAAGACCTGCGGCGACGCGAACGGCGTTCCAGCGCTGCTGCACATCACGAAAGACAACGTGCTGGACAACCCAGTTCAACGCACGGTTGCGAAGCCGACCGAGTGCCGAGGCACTCGGCGCCATACCGAGGCCGAACGGTGCGGTGTCGCGGCTCGTGAGAACAAGCGGTACGACGTTCAGCACGGCAAGCCGTATTGCAGCTGTGCTGCGAAGGTGGACGTCGTACTCCACCGGACCTCGTGACCCCGCGCAATCAGTCTCTGTGCCAGGGGAATCAGTGGGGTTACGTGGCCGTAGATGGGGACGGTCGCGATGAGGATGCGTGCTTTGGCTGCCATTGATCTGCCGTTCGTTGGGGGCTTTCCTCATTTGTAGAGACTCGTCGGGTTCGCGGAATCGGTACCTCATGCCTAAATCTGTGCCCGGACTCCAGGTGTTGTTTTCGGGCGGAATGGGTAATCGAACCGAATAAACGGGTAATCCGTTGACAGTCGTGAGTCCGACAGGAGTTACCGGAGAGGGGCAAGCATCGTGGATGTCAACGTAGTGCTGCTGGCGATCGTCGGTCTGTGGATCGCGGCGTCTATACCTGTTGCGATCATGCTCGGTCGGATGTTCGACGCAGACAGGCGGCTCGGGATCACCTCGTACGTGGACGGGCACGGTAGGCAAGAACAGTCGGACCGGTCGTTTCGACAACGGCGTCCGACTCGATCCCAAGCTTCTCACGAGGCCGACCCAGCGAATCGGACGAATCGAAGGCAGGCTCCAGCGTTCCGTCGAACCACTCCGGAGCGCCGAGGCTGATACTGGCGGCGGGTCCGGCATGGAGAACGAGGAGCCAACTGGTCTCGTCGAGATTTACCCTGTCGTCAGTCGACCGCACGTCGGAGACGTCGATCCACGCCTGCAGGGTGCGGCGCGAATCGTCGTGCCACGCATCGTTGTCCAGCTCGCGCCCATCGATGCCGAACCACACCAGATCGGGATGTCCGGTCGGTGTGTCGCGGCCTGAGAAGAACTCGGCCTGACGTAGTGCGGGCGCCGACCGGCGCAGCGCGCCCAGACGCGAAACATATTCGGCGAGTTCGTCGTTCCCGCCCGTCCAGACGATCGGCCACGAATCCTGCAGTGGCGCATCGGCTGCGACGCAGTAGGCATTGTTGTTGCCACCTTGGGTGTGCCCGATCTCGTCGCCTGCCAACAACATCGGAGTTCCCGTCGACAACAGCAGAGTTGCGAGCAGCGCTCGCATGTGCCGACTCCGTGCCGCGACGACGTCAGGATCGTCGCTAGGTCCCTCGACGCTGTGGTTGGTGGAGAAATTGTGTTCGGTGCCGTCGCGGCCGTACTCACCGTTCGCCTCGTTGTGCTTGTTCTCGTAGGAGACGAGGTCGGCGAGAGTGAACCCGTCGTGAGCGGTGACAAAATTGACCGACGCCCATGGCCGTCTGTTTCGGCCGTACAATTTCTCCGAACCCGCAAGGCGAGAAGCCAATTCGCGAACATTCTGGTCGCCGTTCCAGAATCGCCGGACGTCGTCGCGAAACTTGTCGTTCCACTCCGACCACTGCAGCCCGAAGTTGCCTGCCTGATATCCGGCTGCCGTCGCATCCCACGGTTCGGCAATCAACTTGGCGCGCTGCAACATCGGGTCGGCGACGATCGAACTCAGCAGGGGCGCACGCGAATCGAACGGTCCGCCAGCGGTTCGGCCCAGGGCTGACGCGAGATCGAACCGGAAGCCGTCGACACCGAGCCGACCGTAGAAGTAGCGCAGACTGTCGCAGATCATCGCGACGACCGCGGGGGAGTAGGCGTCGATCGTGTTGCCGCAGCCGGTGATGTCGATGTCGCGGCCGTCGGCGTCGAGTTGGTAGTAGCCGGGCGCGTCGAGGCCACGCCAACTCACGGTCGGACCTGCAATCGACGCTTCGCACGTGTGGTTGTAGACGACATCGAGAACGACCTCGATTCCTGCGGCGTGCAGCGCGGCGGTCATGGTCGCGAACTCGTCGATCTCGCGGCCAGGCGCTGTCGCGTAGCTGGGGTGCACTGCGAAATAGCTTGCGGTGGAGTAACCCCAGTGGTTTCGCAGCCCGCGTGACCGGACGGAAGGTTCGCTGAGAAAGGCGTGCACCGGCAACAGTTCGACGGCCGTGACACCGATTCGCCGGAGATGATCGAGGATCGGTTCCGCGGCGAGTCCCAGATATCGGCCACGATGTTCCGGCGGCACGTCGGGGTGCCTAGCCGTGAACGATCCGACATGCAGTTCGTAGATCACCGTGTCGGCCCACGGCGTTTCGAGATGGTCGGTCACCGAGCCCGGCTCGACACCGACCACCGACCGCGGCATATGGGCGAACGAATTGACCAGGGACGGATCGCCGAACGGGTCGTCGCCGGCGTAGCCGAGCAACGCGGTCGCATCGCCTAGTCTGCCGTCGATCCTGCGCGCAGCAGGGTCGAGGAGAAATTTCCGAGGATTCATCCTGCGGCCTCGTCGGGGATTCCACTCGCCGTACGCCCGGTACCCGTACTGCTGGCCTGCGAAGACGCCGTCGACGGTGCCGTGCCAGATTCCGTAGGTGTGGTGTGGCAGGTCGATTCGCGTCTCCGCGCCGTCGTCGACGAGACAAACCTGAACCCGTTCGGCATCGGGCGCGTGAACGGCGAAATGGGTGCCTGAGCGTGTGAGTGTCGCTCCGAGCGGATAGGGCGACCCAGCAGGCAGCGGATCGGTTGCATAGCGCTGCACAGGGGTCGTCGAAACAGAGGGGCTGAAATCCGGTTGCCGCGACACGATGTCGATACTGCCGTGAAGGTTCGCCCGATGTGGGCAAAGATGGGGGCCGTGCCCGAACCCGATCCAGATCTCCTCATCGATTTTGCCGACGTACTCATCCGCCGTTCGGGGGTGACGCTCGTCGGCCCGGTGACGTGGCAGGTCGAGCTCGACGAGAAGTGGGTCGTTCTCGGTCCGAACGGTGCGGGTAAGACCTCGCTGCTCCGAATGGCTGCAGCCGAAGTGCACCCGACGTCGGGGCGCGCTCATCTGCTCGGTGAAGTCCTCGGCCGCGTCGACGTGCAGGAACTGCGACCGCGAATCGGACTGTCGTCGTCGGCGCTGGCGAGTCGGGTACCACCCGACGAGAAAGTCAGCGACCTCGTCATCTCCGCCGGGTACGGCGTCCTCGGCCGTTGGCGGGAGAAGTACGAGAAGGTCGACGTCACTCGTGCTGTCGATACGTTGGAGAGCCTCGGAGCGGAGCACCTCGCCGACCGGACCTACGGAACGCTGTCGGAAGGCGAGCGCAAGCGGGTTCTGATCGCGCGAGCGTTGATGACCGACCCTGAGTTGCTGCTGCTCGACGAACCTGCCGCGGGCCTCGACCTCGGTGGGCGCGAGGAACTCGTTGCCCGGCTCACCGACCTCGCCGAGGATCCGGACTCACCGGCGACCGTGCTAGTCACCCACCACGTCGAAGAGATCCCGCCCGGCTTTACCCACGGCCTGCTGCTCAAAGAGGGTGAAGTGGTGGCCCAAGGCTTGCTGGAGGACGTGCTGACCAGCGAGAACCTCAGTGCTGCGTTCAGCCAGTCCATCAGCTTGGATCGTGTCGACGGACGTTATTTCGCGCGTCGCACGCGGGTTCCGGGTCGGCACAGATCGCGGTGATTCCGCCGCCGTAGGGTGCAGGGCATGAGCGAAGAGCCTGATCTCGTCCCGACACCCAAGGACGCGTCGACCGTCATTCTCGTCCGCGACGGCGATCCCGGACTCGAACTGTTCCTGCTGCGTCGCGTCGGCGGCATGGCGTTCGCCGGCGGCATGACCGTCTTTCCGGGCGGTGGTGTCGACCTTTCCGACGCCGACGCCAGTCTCGAGTGGGCTGGCCCGCCCGTCGAGTGGTGGGCCGAGCGTTTCGGTGTCGATCCAAGCCGCGCGAAAGCACTGGTCTGCGCCGCGGTCCGGGAGACGTTCGAGGAATGTGGCGTGCTGCTTGCAGGCGCGACGCACGACACCGTCGTCGCGGATACCTCGCAGTACCGCGCGGACCGCGAACGACTCGAAAAACGAGAGCTGACGTTCGGCGAGTTCCTCACCCGCGAGAATCTCGTCATCCGAGCCGATCTGCTGCGACCGTGGGCGAACTGGATCACGCCGATCGGTGAGAAGCGCCGTTACGACACCAGGTTCTTCGTCGCGGTCGTCCCAGCGGGCCAGCAGGCCGACGGAGAGACATCGGAAGCCGCCGCGGTGTCGTGGCATACACCCGAAGCTGCGATCGCACAGTGGCGGCGCGGCGAGTCGATATTGCTGCCGCCGACCTGGACCCAACTCGAGACGCTGTCCCGGTTCACCGACACAGCGAGCGTCTTGGCGGCCGAGCCCGAGATCGAGCCGATACTGCCGCTGCTGCATACGGTCGACGGCACGCTTCGGGTCGATTTTCCCGGCATGGACGGCTACTACGAAGCAGGCCCACATCCGTGGGCGGGCCCGTCGCGCGCGTAGCGTTTCCTGACATGGCTGAATTCGTGACGCTAGAGGTCGCCGACGGCATCGGCACCATCACCATCGCGAGGCCGCCGGTCAACGCGCTCAGTTTGCAGGTCCATCGCGAACTCGTCGCCTGTGCACGGCAAGCGAATTCGAACGCCGACATTCGCGCCGTGATCGTGTACGGCGGCGAAAAGGTGTTCGCGGCCGGTGACGATGTCAAAGAGATGGCCGAACTCAGCGCGGGGGAGATGGCGTTGCTCGCCGGCGATATTCAAGCCGCGCTCGGCGCTGTCGCCACGATCACCCAGCCGACTGTGGCGGCCATCAGCGGATACGCGCTCGGTGGTGGACTCGAGGTCGCGCTCGGTGCGGACCGAAGGATCATCGGCGACAACGTGAAGCTCGGCCTCCCCGAAATTCTGCTCGGAGTGATTCCTGGCGGTGGCGGCACCCAGCGACTTGCACGGCTGATCGGACCGAGCAAAGCGAAGGATCTGATCTTCACGGGTCGATTCGTCGACGCCGACGAAGCACTTGCGATCGGACTCGTCGACGAGGTCGTGGCGCCGGACGAGGTCTACAACGCGGCTCGTGCCTGGGCGCAGCAGTTCGTCGGCGGACCCGCAAAAGCGTTGGCGGCGGCGAAGTCCGCGATCGACGACGGACTGGCGACCGATCTGGAATCGGGCCTCGCCATCGAGCGCCGCGCCTTCGCGGACCTCTTCGCGACCAAGGATGTCGGGATCGGGCTGCAATCCTTCGTGGCGAACGGGCCGGGCCGGGCGGAATTTACCGGCGAGTAGCTAGGGATACTTCCGATAACGGGCGGGTCGAGGTCGGCAGCTTGGCCTAGACGCGGAGCTTGCGGAGCGTCCATCCAACGGGCTAAGCCGGGTCGCGAAGCATGAGTGACGCGGCCTAGTAGGCTGCCCTTCATGACTGCAAGTCCCAAAGAGCCAGGCCGACGTCTCGCGGCGGTGCCGGACCTCGACCCCGCGCCCAACCCGCATGCCACCCAGGCGGAGGTGGAGGCAGCGCTGAAGGACACCAAACTCGCGCAGGTCCTCTACCACGACTGGGAAGCGGAGACCTACGACGACAAGTGGCACATCTCCTACGACGAGCGCTGCATCGACTACGCCCGTGGTCGCTTCGACGCTGTCGCGGGCGAGCAGCCGTTGCCGTACGAACGCGCACTCGAACTGGGTTGCGGTACCGGTTTCTTCCTGCTGAACCTCATGCAGGGCGGCGTCGCGAAGACGGGTTCGGTCACCGACCTCTCGCCGGGCATGGTGAAGGTTGCGCTGCGCAACGCCGAGAGTCTCGCGTTGCCTGTCGACGGTCGCGTCGCCGATGCCGAGACGATTCCGTACGAGGACAACACCTTCGACCTGGTCGTCGGCCACGCTGTGCTCCACCACATTCCGGACGTCGAGCAGGCTCTGCGCGAGGTCTTGCGGGTACTCAAGCCGGGTGGCCGCTTCGTCTTCGCGGGCGAGCCGACCACCATCGGTGACTTCTACGCACGCTGGCTCGGCCGCATCACCTGGGAAACGACGACGCGAATCACGCGACTGTCGGCGTTCGCCGACTGGCGTCGTCCGCAGGCCGAACTCGACGAGTCATCCCGCGCGGCCGCTCTGGAAGCTGTCGTCGATCTGCACACGTTCGATCCGACCGACCTCGAGAAGATCGCGACCGCAGCCGGTGCTGTCGAGGTGCACGCGCACACCGAAGAGTTCTCGGCAGCCCTGCTCGGTTGGCCGCTGCGGACCATCGAGTACGCCGTACCCGCCGAGAAGCTCGGCTGGAACTGGGCACGGTTCGGGTTGACCAGCTGGAAGACCCTGACCTGGGTGGACGAGAAGGTTCTTCGCCACGTCGTGCCGCGGGGATTCTTCTACAACGCCCTGATCACAGGTGTGAAGCCGAGCTAGTTGAGCTACGCCTTCACGGCGGCCGATGTCGAGTTTCTGATCGGTTCGGCTGGCGTCGACGCGCTCGCCGAAGCCGACGCACTCGAATTGTCGCCGCGTACGCACCTGCACGATCTGGGTGTGGCGCGGCGACTTTTCGGTTCCAACGCCGCCGCAGTGGTCGAAACCGTGCTGCTGCGTCGGCGGTCTGCCGGCAAGATCGCGGACGGTCGGCAGTGGCTCTACACCGACGATTCCCTGCAGCAGGCAACGCCGACGGTCGTCGCGAGGCACCGCGCCCGTCGCCTCGCCGGACGTGCCGTCCACGACGTCACGTGCTCGATCGGCGCGGAACTCGCGGCTCTGGTCGAGACCTGCGGTCCGGTACTCGGTAGTGATATCGATCCGATCCGGTTGCAGATGGCCCGTCACAACGTGGCGCGTGCGGTGCTGCTACGTGCCGACGCCCTGACACCGACGACGCGCGACACGGTTGTCATCGCCGACCCCGGGCGACGGTCCGGCGGCAAACGCACACACGATCCCGCTCAGCTGCAGCCACCCCTGCCCGATCTGATCGACGCTTATCGTGGCCGAGACCTCGTCGTGAAATGCGCACCCGGACTCGCGTTCGATCGGCTCGGGTGGTCAGGCGAGGTCGAAATCGTCTCACTCGACGGCGGCGTCCGCGAGGCGTGCCTGTGGTCCGAGGGCTTAGCTGCTAGCCCGACACCTGTGACCCGTCGGGCCAGCGTTCTCGCCACAGACGGGACAGGCTGGGACATCACCGACGCCGATCCGGACGACATTCCCGTGCAGCCACCGGGTCGATGGATCGTCAATCCGGACGGTGCGGTCGTTCGGTCGGGTCTGGTTCGCCACTACGCGGCGAGGCACGGGCTGTGGCAACTCGATCCACAGATCGCCTATCTGACCGGCGACGAACTTCCCGCAGACGTACGCGGGTTCCGGATCCTCGAGCAGCTCAAGTACTCGGAGAAGGCCGTTCGACAAGAGTTGACCCGACGCAATTGCGGCACGCTCGAAATTCTCGTACGCGGTGTCGACGTCGATCCGGCCGTCCTTCGGCCGCGGCTCAAGCTGCGCGGTAGCGAGTCGTTGTCGCTGGTGATCTCGCGGGTCGGGCGGTCGGCGGTGGCGTACGTGTGCGAGGCGCCACCGCCTCGCGGTTAGTCGGAGTCGGACTCGAAGACGAACAGTTCGCCGAGCAGCGTCGGTGTCAGGACTTCGCCCTTCGGCCCGATCGACGTTCCGACCGTGATGCCCTTCGCATTCGGCAGCGCGTCCTCGTCGAGCGTCTCGCCGGTTTTCGTGTCGAAGGTCAGCAATGCCAGCTCGGCGTCGGGTCCGTCGCCCTTGCGAATCACGGTGTACCCGGTCGAGCCCGCGGCCTGGGCAGGTACGCCTGCCTGAACGAGTTCGGTTCGCTCCCAAGCCAATTCGGCACGATCGCCCGCGTCGCGCAGGGCAATCAGATGTCCGCCCTGACCGCCGGAGGGGATGATCAACCCGTCGTCGGAGGTCGATTGGCTACCGAGCGGGGTGAAGCCCAAGTCGTAGGTCCACTTCGTGGCGCCGGTTGCGGCGTCGACCGCGTAGAGCATGTTCTCGTTGTCGTTCACATACACCGTCGAGCGGTCGGCGGACAGGTCGGGCGTGGTGGCGGAACCGCCGGGCAGGATGTCCGATTTCCACTCGCGGGTGATCGTCGGTTTGTCACCGCCCGTGTAGCGCAAGGCGACCAGCGAGGCGACCGGAGCTCCCGGCTGCCACACCGTCACGAAGAAGCGGCCGGTGTCGAGGTCGATCGCAGGGGTGTTCGCGACAGGGCACTCGGCGGTGCCCGCGAAGCAGGCCTGCAGGCCGAGGTCGTCGAGGGGGACAGGCAGGTCGGGATTCTGGATCGGATCGGGTTGGGTCAGCAGATCGAACGGTGCGGCGACGCGAAGCCCGGTCTGACGTTCGAGCACGTTGACCTGACCGCGTTGCGTGACGGACAGGACGTTGCCGTCGCCAGTGAACTGCGCGGAGATCGGCGTTCCGACAACCGGCGTGCGCCACCGCGGCTGACCGTGGTCGTTGAACGAGCTGACGGCTCCGTTGTCGCCGACGTATATGTTGGTCTCTCGGTCGACGATCGGAGTCGACGCGATCACTCCAGGCCCGAGGATCGAGCAGAACCGCTTGCGGCCGCTCTCCATCTCGAAGGAGAAGAGGTTGCAGCCGCCATCCATCTTGGACGTGACGAAGATCTGGCCGTTTGCGGCGATCGACGCGTACGCGGCGACAGGTCCACCGATCGGGCGCGACCAACTCAGTGACAGGCTCCGCGAACCCTCGACCGTACTGGTGTCGCTGTTGCGGGCGTCGGCGTGGATCCCGGGCCATCCGCCTGCCGCGAAGATGTCGGACGGGGTGTCGTCCGCGCCGCAGCCGACCGATACCAGCGCCGTGACTGCAGCGAGTGCAACCAACGACGACCGAGCCACCCGCATTCTCTTCTCCTAGTCCGACCCGTCATAGGACCTGCGCTACGAATCCGCACGAGACTATCGCGACCACCCGACCCCTCGGGTACCGGACAACCCGTGGGTGGTGGCCGAAGGGGCGAAAGTAGGCTGGCCGACCATGACGAATATGTGGGGCGCCCCGCTGCGTACGAGATGGCGCGGTTCGCGCCGCAGCGATCCCGATCAGGCCAAATTCCTGACGATGGAGTCGTTGCGCTGGGTCAAGGCGAACAAGGCGTACACGCCCTGGTACCTCGTCCGCTACTACCGGCTCGCGAAGTTCAAGATGGCCAATCCGCACATCGTCCTGCGTGGCATGGTCTTCCTCGGCAAGAACGTCGAGATCCACGCGACGCCCGACCTGGCCAGGATGGAGATCGGGCGCTGGGTCCACATCGGCGACGGCAACGCGATCCGGTGCCACGAGGGTTCGTTGCGGATCGGCGACAAAGCCGTGTTCGGCAAGGACAACGTTGTCAACGCCTACCTCGACATCGAGATCGGGTCGTCGACGTTGGTCGCGGACTGGTGCTACATCTGCGACTTCGACCATCGTATGGACGACGTGACCGTTCCTATCAAGGATCAGGGCATCCTCAAGGGTCCCGTTCGGATCGGGCCGGACACCTGGGTCGCGGCGAAGGTCACGGTGCTGCGCGGTACGAGGGTCGGCCGCGGTTGTGTGCTCGGTTCGCACGCCGTTGTGAAGGGTGAGATCCCGGACTACAGCATCGCGGTCGGAGCACCCGCGAAGGTCGTCAAGAACCGCAAGGACGCGTGGGAGGCCGGCGCGGCCGATCGGGCGAAATATATTGCAGCGCTGGAAGATATCGCGCGGAAAAAGGCGGCGGGACTCAACGGCGAGCTCGACGCAACATCCTGACGCCGCAGCCGGTTACAGCAGCGGTGACGCGGGATCCCGGTCGGGGAGTGGACGTTTCACAACTTCCGGCCGGGTGAGCGGATGCCTGACCCGACGCTTGGCGCTCTGATACACCTGCGTGGTCTCGGCAGCGACGACGTGCCAGTCGAAATCCGACGTGAGTCGCTCTCGGGCGGCGGTTGCTCGAAGTTGTGCTGCGGCGGGGTCGTCGAGGGTTTCCCTGACCGCTGAGGTCAAGCCTGCGACGTCGCCGGGTTCGAACGACAAACCGGTGACGCCGTCGACGACGGCTTCGCCGAGTCCGCCTGCGGTCGAGGTGACCAAAGGTGTTCCAGCAGCGGCTGCTTCGAGTGCGATGATGCCGAAGGGTTCGTAGCGGCTCGGCAGGACGATCGCGTCCGCCGCGTGCAACCAGCTGAGCAGTTCGGTGTGCCCGAGGCTGCCGAGGAACGACACCGACCTCGCGACGCGGTGGGTACGCGCAAGCTCGTAGAGCCAATCGAACTGGGTACCCTCGCCGGCGATCGCAAGTGTGGTTCCGGGGTGACTACGCCGGATTCGGGGCAGTGCCGCAATGGCGTCCTGAATGCCCTTCTCGTATTCCAGCCGCCCGACGTAGAGCAGACGTGCCGGCCCCGACCTCGGCTGCCGTGGTCGGAAGCTCCAGGTCGTGACGTCGATACCGTTGCGAATCACGGTGATCGGCCCCAGCTTGCTGCCGTAGAGCCTGCTGACCTCGTCCCGCATCGACGACGAACAGGTGATCAGCGCATCGGAATCGTTGGCAAGCCACCATTCGACCGAGTGCACCTGACGGTTGATGACGCCAGACACCCAGCCGCTGTGCCTGCCTGCCTCGGTCGCATGCAGCGTCGAGACGAGCGGCACGTCGTAGAACTCGGCCAGCGCGATCGCAGGATGAGCGACCAGCCAGTCGTGTGCGTGGACGACATCGGGTTGCCAGCCGTCGCCGACGCCGGGCTTGCCGAGTGCAATACCGGCCCGGACCATCGCGTGGCCCATTGCGAGGGTCCAGGCGAGCATGTCTTCACCGAAGTTGAAGTGCGGCGGATCCTCGGCGACAGCGACGACGAGAACGCCCTCGGCGATGTGGGAGTGCGTGGGGTGGGTTGCAGCGTCGGAACCGGTCGGTCGTCGGGACAACACGACGACCTCGTGTCCCGCTGCGGCCAACTCGGTCGCAAGATGATGGACGTGGCGACCGAGCCCGCCGACGACGACGGGTGGGTACTCCCACGACACCATCAGAATCTTCATGCGGCTCCCTGGCAACTGCCTGTGTGACGACCCCTGTTGTGACCCGTGAAGTTGCTTCGTCGTCATGGTCGGACTCTCGTTGCCGATTCTCTATTCGGCAGTCTGCGCGCGTCGAGTCCGGGAAACAATCCGTCGGCCTGCGCCCATCCTGCCGCTAAACGGTGCGCTCGCGCGAGTTGACCCGATGATGCCGCCTCGGCGATCTCTCGAACGGCGTGTGCGTGCAGGTGCGCGCGATCGCGTGCGTAGCCGGCTGCAGAGTCCTTGCTCACCATGAACGCCCAGTCGCTCGACACGGTCAGCAGCGCCTCGCGGAGCAGTTGATCGTTGACAGGGTTGCGAAGTTCCAGGCCCGTGCTGCCCGACCTGTCCTTGTCGACGGTGTCGAGTGCCGTACGAACGACCTCGTCGTTGAGCGCAACGAGGTCCTTGACCTGATCGCCCGCCCACACTCGCCAATCCTTGCCGGACCCCCATGACGAGTCGTGCAGCTGCACCGGTTCGCCGACATACCCCCGCTCGCGTGCGCTCGCCAGTGTGCCGATGTCGATGCCGGCTTCGGGCAGCGCGCGTAAGACCTGGTCGAGCCATTGCGGACCCTCGTGCCACCAATGTCCGAACAACTCGGTGTCGAACGCTGCGACGACCAACGCGGGACGACCGATACGGTCTGCTTCCGAGCGCAGACGCTTGCGGACGACCTCGACGAAGTCGTCGACGTGCCGGGCAATCGCGGCGCCCGCAAGTTCGGGGTCGTACGGCGCTTTGTCTGCCCCTTCGACGGTCCGACCCGTCACACGTGACGCTTTGAGGCCTGTGTCGTGATCGTAGGTATGGAAGTCGCGGTACGCAGCGTGGCCGGGGTAGCCCGATTTGGGGGACCACACGCGGTAGCTGACCTGCAGATCGCGTCCGAATGCGACGACGTCGGCGTCGCGGACCGGACGCCCGAGGGAGGTGTCACCACGGAATGCGGGTCCGTCGACCATGAAGTGGCCGATGCCCGCGTCGTCGTAGTCGAGTTCCATGCCCGGGGTGTAGCCGCACTCCGGTGCCCAGATTCCGGTCGGTCGCGAACCCCAGCGTTCGTTCGCGTCGGCGAGACCTTCGGAGAGCGAGAAAGCGCGCAGTCGTTGGTCGAGCAACGGCTGGAACGGATGGGCGAGCGGTCCGCCGAGCAGTTCGATCGCACCGGAGTCGATCAGGCCACGCAGAAGTGGGGAACTGCCGTGGCGCCAATTGGTCTCGAAGTCGTCGAGTGCTGCCGCCGCGAGGCGGTGCTCGCGCGCGCCGAGTTCGCGGTGCGCGGCACTGTGCATCAGTGCGGCTTCGTTGGCGCGCAATTGCCAGTTGCCGAGCCAATGATGCATGCCGGCGAGTGAGTGCGGGTCGTCGAGTTGGGCCGCGAGAACAGGGGTTACGCCGAGGCTCAACAGTCCGGTTCGGCCTTCTGCGGCAAGCCTTTTCAGAACGCCAACGACGGGTAGGTAGGACGCCGCCCAGGACTGATACAGCCATTCCTCGCCGACAGGCCACCTACCGTGATTGGCGAGCCACGGGAGGTGGGAATGCAGGACCAGGGAAAACATTCCCGGTTCGCGGCGTGCGGTCGTCACCGATCGGTCGGTTTCACTGCGATGGCAAGCAGATCGAGGCTGGCATCGATGTTCGGATCGCTGATCTCGAAGTCGTCGGTGGTGACGGCGGCAACGTCGGCGGTGAGGTCGGCGGGCCATGCCTCGCCCGCGAGTGCACGCTCGATCTGAGCGTCGATGAACGAACCGCCGTGTTTGGCGTCGAGCGCCTTCAGGCTCGGTCCGTGATGCACGCCGGTGAGGATCGACACCGTGAAGCCGGCGTCTTCGAGAAGTTCGCGCAGTTCTCCTGCGTTGAGTTCGCGGGTGTGAAACGGGTTGAGGGGAGTGTCACGTCCCGGCGAGAACGTGATCCGGTTCGGTGTACTGATCAGCAGTTCGCCGCCCGGCTTGAGCACGCGGAAGCATTCGCGCAGGAATTGCAGTTGGTCCCACAGGTGTTCGATGACCTGGAAATTCACCACGACGTCGACCGATTCGTCGTCGATCGGCAGTGCCGCGAGGTTGCCGTGCCGCATGTCGACCCGCGGGTAGCGAGCGCGGACGTGTTCGACTGCGCTCACGTCGTAGTCGACGCCGATCACCGATTTCGCGACGTCGGCAATCATGTTGGCGCCGTAGCCTTCTCCGGATCCAGCTTCGAGTACCGCGCGGTCGGTGCAGCGACCGAGCAGGTCGCGGTAGACCACCTCGTGGCGACGGAACCAGTAGTTCTCCTCGGCAATGCCGGGCACGGTCCGCTCGCCGGTCAAAGGCAGCGGGTCGAGTGCCGTCTCGTGTGCCGGGGCCCCGGCACTGGAGGCGGCCGGGTTCGCCGTAGGTGCTTCGCTCATCGGATCGACGTTAGTGCCACGGGTGTCGGTGCAGGTGACGTGGTCGTGCACACCGTGTGATTTGTGCCATGTTACCGGTGAGTAGCATAGGATGGGGTAATCTCTCGCAGAGCAATTAGGCGCCGAGCGCGAAGGTCGTCACCAGTGCCGAACGGCGCTCACCAGAGTGCCGTGAACTGATGCAGCTACTACAGGAGGTCGACGCAGACCCATGCCGAACATCGTCGTACTGATCAAGCAGGTCCCCGATACCTGGTCCGAGCGCAAGCTGACCGACGGTGACTTCACGCTGGACCGCGAGGCTGCCGATGCAGTTCTCGACGAGATCAACGAGCGTGCAGTCGAGGAAGCGCTGCTGATCAAAGAAGCCCACGGCGGCGAGGTGACCGTGCTGACCGCCGGTCCCGATCGCGCCACCGACGCAATCCGCAAGGCTCTCTCGATGGGCGCAGACAAGGCGGTGCACGTCAACGATCCCGCACTGCACGGCTCCGACGCGGTACAGACCGCGTGGACGCTTGCCGGTGCACTCGGGCAGATCGAAGGCATCGAGCTGATCATCGCGGGCAACGAAGCAACCGACGGCCGGATCGGTGCGATCCCGGCCATCATCGCCGAGTACCTCGGCATCCCGCAGCTCACGCACCTCCGCAAGCTGGCAATCGACGGTGACACCATCACCGGCGAGCGCGAGACCGACGAAGGTGTGTTCAAGCTGGAAGCAACGCTTCCGGCGATCGTGAGCGTCAACGAGAAGATCAACGAGCCGCGCTTCCCGTCCTTCAAGGGCATCATGGCCGCGAAGAAGAAGGAAGTTCGCACCCTGACCCTGGCGGACATCGGCATCGATCCGGAGACGGTCGGCGTCGCGAACGCAGGTACCGCGGTCACGGCTTCCACGCCGAAGCCGCCGCGCACCGCAGGTGAGCGCATCGCGGACGAGGGTGAAGGCGGATCGCAGATCGCCAAGTACCTCGTGTCGAACAAGATCATCTGACGCACCCCACACGTAACCGAATTCCAGGAGAAGTAGCTATGGCAGAGGTTCTCGTGCTCATCGAGCACGCCGAAGGTGCCGTCAAGAAGGTCAGCACCGAACTCATCACCGCCGCCCGTGCACTGGGCGAGCCGTCCGCGGTCGTCACCGGCCCGGTCGGCACGGCGGACGCACTCGCCGAGGCACTTGCCGCGGCCGGTGCCGAGAAGATCTACGTCGCCGAAGGCGACAACATCACCAACTTCCTCGTCACCCCGAAGGTCGACGTTCTCGCGTCGCTCGTCGAGTCGGTGTCCCCGGCCGCCGTCATCACGGCAGCCAGCGCCGAAGGCAAAGAGGTCTCCGGACGTCTTGCCGCTCGTATCGGTTCGGGTCTGCTGTCCGACGTCGTCGAGGTCAAGGCGGACGGCAGCGCTGTCCACTCGATCTTCGGTGGCGCGTACACGGTCGACGCGAAGGCAACCGGGGACGTTCCAGTCATCTCGATCCGTCCGGGTGCCGTCGAGGCTGTGCCGCAGGCCGGCGCAGGCGAGAAGGTTGTCGTCGAGGTGCCCGCACAGGAAGACGGCGTCGTGAAGATCACGTCCGTCGATCCGATCGTCGGCGGCGACCGTCCCGAGCTCACCGAGGCGACGGTTGTCGTGTCCGGTGGCCGCGGTGTCGGTAGCGCGGACAAGTTCTCCGTCATCGAGGAGCTCGCCGATTCGCTCGGTGCAGCCGTCGGCGCTTCGCGCGCAGCGGTCGACTCGGGCTACTACCCGGGTCAGTTCCAGGTCGGTCAGACCGGTAAGACCGTTTCGCCGCAGCTCTACATCGCACTCGGCATCTCAGGCGCGATCCAGCACCGCGCAGGCATGCAGACGTCGAAGACGATCGTCGCCATCAACAAGGACGAAGAAGCTCCGATCTTCGAAATTGCGGACTACGGCATCGTCGGCGATCTGTTCAACGTTGCCCCGCAGCTGACCGAGGCAGTCAAGAAGCACAAGGGATAACACACCCGCTCACCGACCCCGACCACCTCACGGTGGCCGGGGTCGTTTGCGTTCACCTCTCTTGTTCGGCAATCAGGCTAGGTTGGTTTGCAGCAGTCGAATTCGACGAAGGGTCGCCATGACGCCGTTGCAGCAGTACGTCGCAGAAGAAATCGCCGTCGATCACGCAGACGGATTGATGTCGAGGCGGGAGGCGCTGCGGCGGCTCGGATTGCTCGGCGTCGGACTCACCGCAGCGACCGCGCTGCTCGCCGCGTGCTCGTCCGACAGCGACTCGAACACCGAAGCGTCAGCGACCTCTTCGCCCGACGGCTCTGCCGACGCCGCCCCGCCGGGACTCGATACCGCGCTACCGACCGAGGCCATCACCTTCGCAGGCCCGACGGCCGAGTTGCAGGCTGCGTGGGCAGCGGCAGCCGACCCGCGCGGCGCTGTGCTCGTCGTCCACGAGAACAAAGGCCTCACCGACCACATTCGTTCCGTAGCAGGCAGATTCGCAGGCGTGGGCTACTCGGCGCTCGCGATCGACATGCTGTCCGAGGAAGGGGGAACGGCAACATTTGCCGATCCCGCTGAAGCAACCGCAGCACTGACGAAGGCAACCCCGGAGCGGTTGGTCGCCGACATGAAGGCCGCGATCGACGAACTGCAGCGCCGGGTACCAGGCAAGAAGGTCGGCGCGATCGGCTTCTGCATGGGCGGCGCGCTCGTCTGGCGGCTCCTCGGGTCGGGGGAGCAGCGCCTGTCCGCAGCGGCACCGTTCTACGGTCCGATACCCGATGGATCGGATCTGACCGGCGCGAACGCCGCCGTGCTCGCGGTCTACGCCGACCTCGACGCCAGGGTGAATGCGAGCCGCGACGCCGCGACGGCAGCACTCGACAAGGCGGGTCTGACCAACGAGGTCGTAACCGTGGCCGGAGCAGACCACGCCTTCTTCAACGACACCGGCCAGCGGTACGACCCACAGGCAGCGGCACAAATCTGGCCGAAGGTGCTCGATTGGTTCGGAAGGTATTTGTAACTCTCGACCTCGCCTTCGCTCGGTCGGGGTTGCCGGGCCTTCAGGCGCGGCCTTCCCTCGTCGGCTCGCGCTTCGCGCATCGCTCCTCAGTCCAGGCCTCGCCGGCCCCGTAACTCTCGACCTCGCCTTCGCTCGGTCGGGGTTGCCGGGCCTTCAGGCGCGGCCTTCCCTCGTCGGCTCGCGCTTCGCGCATCGCTCCTCAGTCCAGGCCTCGCCGGCCCGGCAACCGTTCGTATCCGACTCGTGGGGAGTTCTCCCCATTTCCTGTAGCCGCCGGATCTCCCACTCTTTGAAGTACTGAGAAGAGTGCGAGAGGACCGGCAGGAACATGAGCAGAGCACAACAGCGATACATCGGAGTCTCGATCGCGGCCGGCGTTGCCGCGACCTCGGTGATCTTTCTCGTCGGCCTTCAAAAGGGTTCCGTCTCGGCACAGTCGGTCGAGATGGGCCGACTGGAACCCTTCTACAGCCAGCAACTCGACTGGGCGTCGTGTGCGAACCTCGGCTACGACGGCAAACTGATCGACGAGACGATCGACAACGTCGAGTGCACGAGAGTGACTGTCCCACTGGACTACTCGAAGCCCGACGGCAAGACCGCCCAGGTCGCCTTGTCGAGAGTGCTGGCAAGCGGGGACAAGATCGGCTCGCTGGTGATGAACCCCGGCGGACCCGGGGCATCCGGTCTGGACATGGTGACACTCGGCGACGGAACGCCTCTCGCCGAAAAGTTCGACCGAGTCGGCTTCGATCCGCGCGGCACAGGTTCGTCGCTGCCGGTCGTCCAGTGCTCGACTGCGGCCGAGTTCGACGCGGCTCGTCTGGAATTCGATCCCGACGTCACGCTGGAGGCAACAAACGACAAGATTCGCAAGGATGTGGCTCGCTGCGGTGAACTGTCCGGCCTCGATCTGCTGGCCAACGTCGGCACCCGGGACGTCGTTCGAGATCTGGACATCGTCCGGGCTGTGCTCGGCGACGACAAACTGACCTACCTCGGCGAGTCGTACGGCACCTCGATCGGGTCGCAGTACGCGGAGGCGTTCCCGGACCGCGTTCGAGCCATGGTTCTCGACGGGGCGGTCGACCCAACCAAGCCACTACTCGCAGGATTCGACGAGGGCTTTTCGACCGCGTTCGACGACTACGCGGCCGCATGCGCCACAAACGCCGACTGCCCACTGGGTACCGACCCCGCTGTCGCCCGCCAGGCTCTGGACGCATTGTTCGAGCCACTGATCACGAAGCCGGCCCGGACCTCCGACGGCCGCGGGCTGAGCTACACCGACGCCCAGCAGGGCTACGGGCTGTTTCTCTACAGCTCGGAGACGTGGGACGTGCTCACGCGGGCGTTGAAGCAGATCAGCAACGGCCGCGGCGACATCATGCTCGAGGCTGCGGACTTCGTCTACGCGCGTCGTCCCGACGGGACGTACGGCAATCGTCAGGAGATCATCCTCGCCGTGCGGTGCGTCGACTCGCCACCCGCGCCTGCGGCAGCGTCCGATGCGCCGATCGATCCCTGCGCGATCTGGCCGGTACCGCCGACGGGTGCGCCACACGAGATCACGGTGAAGGGCCTGCCCGAACTCGTTGTGGTCTCGACGACGAAGGATCCGGCGACGCCGCACGAGGGTGGCATCGAACTCGCCCGTCAGCTGGATGCGTCGTTGATCACCTACGAGGCCGAACAGCACGGTGTTGCGTTGCGCTACGGCGTCGATTGTGTCGACGAACCGGTGATCGACTATCTGACCGACCTGACCGCGCCCGCAGAGAACCTCGTATGTAGGTGATGCACGGCTCGTTCGCCGGGGGCGTTCGTCGATCGTCGGTTGCTCGTCAGCCACCTCGATGAACCCCCGGTGAACACGCGTACCTACTGCGACCTGCGTTAACCCAAGCTGCACCGACACGACACTCGAAAGATGCCGCGACGCATTTCTAGCTCGTTAGACATCGGGCATGACAACTTTGTCGGTTCTATCGCCACCCAGCCGGACCATCGGCGACACGACGTTGCGCCCGAGGTACTCCTTGGTCGTCACGTCGGATCGCGAGCATCGCTTGGCTGCGCAGCGATTGCGCTACGAGGTCTTCGCGACCGAACCCGGATTCAACATCCCCGACAATGCATTGGGCGTCGACGCCGATCGCTTCGACGAGCACTGCGATCATCTCCTCGTCCGCGACGAGATCTCCGGTGAGTTCGTCGGTTGCTACCGGATGTTGCCACCCGACGCCGCCAAGGCCGCAGGCGGTTATTACACGGCCACCGAGTTCGACCTGTCCGCGCTCGCGCCGCTGCGCCCGCAGGTCGTCGAGATGGGTCGCGCCTGCGTGCGTCCCGAACACCGCAACGGATCGGTGCTCAGCCTCATGTGGGCGGGCATCCTGCACTACATCCAGCTCACCGGTTACGAGTGGGTGATGGGCTGCGTCTCGGTCCCGATGCAGGAATCGGCAGACGAACCCGTAGGAGCCAATGTTCGCGGAGTGCGCGACATCCTGCTGAGCAAGCATGCGTCGCCGCACGTGGTACGTCCGTACAACCCGGTGATCGTCGACGGCCGGACGCTGGACGAGATCGCGGCGCCTGCCAAGACGAAGCTGCCGCCGCTGCTCAAGGGCTACCTGCGGCTCGGCGCGTCGGTCTGCGGCGAACCTGCCCACGACCCCGACTTCGCAGTTGCCGACTTCGTCGCACTCCTCGGGCTTCATCAGGTGAACCGCCGCTACCTCGATCGGCTGCAGCAGGCGGCTGCCAACCTCGAAGGTGGAGCTGGATGACCGTCGTCGAAGAATTGGCATTCGTCGAAACGCCGGAGACGACACAGCCGCAGCATTTCGCCCACGCATGGATGCCGGGCAGCCCGTGTGACGCGGCGTGCGTCGACACCGATTCGGTCGTCGTCGGTGACCTCGAGTTCGCAACGCGACTTGCAGGCGTCGCAACGGTGCTGCTGAGCTTCCCCGTCGTCAGCGTTGTGACGCCGACGGCGTTGAAGTCGACGATGCAACGGCGCTACGCACACGCACTGCTGCGCTGCTGCGGTATGCGGCTGCGGGTAATCGACGAGCGTGGAGACGCGTCGCCTGGCCGCATCTACGCGAGGCCCGACGAGGGTGTGCTGATCGTCAGCGGACACGTCGGGTGGACGGACATCATCGCCATTGCCGCCGTACAGCCCGTCAGCTTCGTCGCACGGGCAGATCTGATCGACTGGCCCGTTCTCGGCCTGCTTGCCAGGAAGATGCGCGTCGTCCCGATCGACCGGGCCAGGCTGCGGACCCTGCCCGACGTGATCCGGCAGATCGCCGACAGGATCACCGCTGGTGAACGCATCACCGCATTTCCGGAAGGCACCACCTGGTGCGGCCGCGCCTATGGCACGCTGCGGCCCGCGTTGTTCCAAGCCGCAATCGACACGAACACCGCTGTTCAACCGATCCGCCTGCAGTACCGCAACGAGGACGGGTCGTTGTCGACTACGCCGTCCTTCATCGGCGACGACTCGATGGTCGCGTCACTTCTACGCATGCTGCGTTCGCGCGGTATCACCGCCGAGATCGTCCTTGCACCTGTCGAGCACCCCGGAACGGATCGCCGTGATCTTGCGGCCCGGTGCGAGCGTGCGGTGCGAGGGCAGGTCGAACTCGATTTCGCCGCTCATGGAGTGCTCGAATCAGAAGAAGCACGCAACACGCACAAGACGCCTGTTCCGGCAGTCGAAACGGTCGCTGCAACGGCGCAGCCGGTCGCTCGTATCGCCTGAACGGGGCCGGGCGCCGGACGAGGTCAAACCGTCCGGCCGTCCGAGCTATCCTTGTTGGGTTATGAGTTCGGTCAGCAATGGCGTTGCCAGCGGCGCGTCCACCCCTGTTTACCTCGACCACGCGGCTACGACGCCGATGCTCCGTGTCGCGATCGAGGCGATGACCGCTGTCTTCCACACGTTCGGCAACGCGTCGTCGCTGCACGGTTCCGGTCGCGCGGCGCGCCGCCGGGTCGAAGAGGCACGCGAATCGATTGCGGCCAGCCTCGGCGCGCGGCCGTCGGAAGTCATCTTCACCTCGGGTGGCACCGAGAGCGACAACCTCGCGATCAAGGGCATCTTCTGGGCCCGCCGTGATGCCGATCCGCGTCGCGTCAGAATCTTTGCCAGCGCAGTCGAGCATCATGCGGTACTCGACGCAGTCGAATGGCTGGAGCAGCACGAGGGTGCTGTCGTGACCTGGCTGCCGGTCGACGAGAAGGGTTCGGTCGCCCCGGACACGCTACGTGCCGCTCTTGCCCTGCACGCGGACGAAGCCGCCTTGGTTTCGATCATGTGGGCAAACAACGAGGTCGGCACGATCATGCCGATCGAAGAGCTCGCGGCCATCGCGCGCGAGTTCGACGTGCCGATGCACAGCGACGCGATACAGGCTGCCGCACAGTTGCCGATCGACTTCGCCGCGAGCGGTCTGTCGGCCGCGAGCATCGCCGCGCACAAGTTCGGCGGACCGATGGGCGCGGGGGCACTGCTACTCGGACGTCAGGTGCCGTGTGTTCCGCTACTGCACGGCGGCGGTCACGAGCGCGATGTGCGCGCAGGTACACCCGACACGGCTGCGGTTGTGGGAATGGCCGCCGCGCTGCGAGAGACGGTCACCGACATCGATTCCCGCGCGGCCGAACTACGCGCGCTGCGCGACTATCTGGTCGACGAAATCCGGAGCATCGCACCCGATTCCGTGCTCAACGGTCCGATCGGCACCGACCGCCTGCCTGGCAACGCGCACTTCACCTTCCCAGGTTGTGAAGGTGATTCGCTGTTGATGCTGCTCGACGCCGCCGGGATCGAATGCTCGACCGGGTCGGCGTGTACGGCGGGCGTCGCCCGACCGAGCCATGTACTCATCGCAATGGGCGTCGACGCGGCGGATGCGCGCGGTTCGTTGCGATTCTCGCTTGGCCACAATTCGACTCGCGCCGACGTCGCCGCGCTGATTGCCGCACTGCCACAGATCGTGGAGCGCGCGAAAGCAGCCGGCCTTGCAGGTGCGGGTGCAAAGGGAGGGATTCGCTGATGCGAGTGCTCGCCGCCATGAGTGGTGGCGTCGATTCGGCAGTCGCGGCCGCACGTGCGGTCGCCGCCGGACACGACGTCGTCGGAGTACATCTAGCGTTGTCCGAGGCGCCGGGAACCCTGCGTACCGGATCCCGCGGATGCTGCTCGAAAGAGGACGCCGGTGACGCGCGTCGCGCCGCCGATGTGCTCGGAATTCCTTTCTACGTCTGGGATTTCGCCGAGCGCTTCAAGGACGACGTGATCGACGACTTCGTCGAGTCCTATGCCGCAGGTGAAACGCCCAACCCGTGCCTGCGCTGCAACGAGAAGATCAAGTTCTCCGCGCTTGCCGACCGGGCGATGGCGCTCGGCTTCGATGCCGTCGCCACCGGTCATTACGCCCGGCTGGAAGACGGTGTGCTTCGTCGAGCGGTCGACGCCGACAAGGATCAGTCCTACGTCCTTGCAGTCCTTACCGCAGAACAGCTTTCGCGAGCGATGTTCCCCATCGGTGACACCCCGAAGCCGCAGATCCGTGCCGAAGCCGCCGAACGTGGCCTAGCCGTTGCCGAAAAGCCCGACAGCCACGACATCTGCTTCATTCCGTCGGGCAACACCCGTGCGTTCCTCGGTGCGCGAATCGGGATCCGCCCCGGCAAGGTCGTCGATGCAGACTCCGGTGAGGTCCTCGCGGATCACGAAGGTGTGCACGGCTTCACGATCGGTCAGCGCAAGGGTCTCGGTGTGCAGGGACCGGCGGCCGACGGTCAGCCGCGGTACGTGACGTCCATCGAGCCCGATACCGGGACAGTGAAAGTCGGGTCCGCCGAGCGCCTACAGGTGTGGTCGATCGAGGCAAGCCGCGCAATTTGGACGTCCGGCGTCGCCCCCGAGGGTCCGATCGAGTGCGTCGTGCAGGTTCGTGCGCACGGTGGTTTGGCGGAGGCTGTCGCAGAAGCGGTTGGAGACTGCATCGAGGTACGTCTGCGCGAGCCGTTGACAGGTGTTGCGCGGGGTCAGGCGCTTGTGATGTACCGGCCCGACGCCGCTGGTGATCAGGTGTTGGGCAGCGGCACGATCTCGCGAACCAGCAACCAGCAGTGACGGATTCGTCCGGATCCGTGCCGTTGGGAGGCATTGCCACCGGTATCGGCTCGTGGCCGGGCACGGACCCACGCGAGGCCGCAACGATCGTCGTCGGCGAACTCGGCGATCTGCCGCACATCGTCGAACTGCCTGCGCGAGGTGTAGGCGCGGACATGATCGGCCGTGCGGGTGCGCTGTTGATCGATCTGCATTTCGACACGACGACCCGCGGCTACCGGCTGACCCCGCGGCAAGGTAACGCAGCGCGGCGGTCGTCGGTGTTTCTGCGTGACGACCTCGACGCGCTCGAAGAGGCATGGGGCACAGCTGGTTTCAATGGCCTCGGCAAGACGGTCAAGGTGCAGACGTGTGGACCACTGACGCTCGCCGCCGAGGTCGAGCTTGCCAACGGGCATCGCGTCATCACCGATTCCGGTGCGCTACGTGACTTTTCGGAATCCCTCGCCGAGGGACTGTCCCAACATGTCGCCGAAGTCGCGCGCCGGCTGGACGCGAAGGTGCTCGTGCAGATCGACGAGCCGCTGCTGTCGGACGTTCTCAACGGTTCGCTGCGCGGTGTGACGAGCATGGACAGTATCGGAGCGATGCCAGCACCCGATGCGCTGAACTTCCTCGACACGGTGATCGATGCGGCGAACGCGCCTGTGCTCGTGCACAACTGCGCGAGTTCGCCGCCGCTCGAACTGTTGCGACGTAGTCACGCGTCCTATGTCGGAATCGATGTGGCGCAGCTCGAACCTGCCGATCTGGACGGTATCGGTGAGTTGCTGGAGGCGGGCAAGGGCGTCGCGCTCGGTCTCGTTCCGTCGACGGATGCTCCTGCGGTTCGCAAGTGGCGCGACCTCGCCGAACCCGCGTTGCAACTCGTCGACCGGTTGGGTTTCCCGCGAGCGACGTTGGGATCGAAGGTCATCGTCACCCCTTCGTGCGGGTTGGCCGGTGCGTCCGATGCGTGGGCACGAAAAGCGTTGCGGTTGAGCACGGAAGTTGCGCGGGCATTCGCCGAGGAGCCGGAATCTTTGTAAGCGGGCGAGTTGTAGCAGAGGAGTAGTCGTGGACCGTGGCGATATCGAACAGCGGTTGGCGCCCTGGGAGGATGCTCTGGGCCCTGATCGAGCGGCGTACACGAATCACGTTCTGCGCGTGCTGGAATTCTGCGATGCACTCCATCTTCATGGTGGCGGGTCCGTAGAGACCAGGCCAAGCGACCGTGAGGAGTTCGTCGTTGCAGCGGTGTTCCACGATCTGGGAATCTGGAGTGACGGTACCTTCGACTACCTCGCACCGTCGATCGAGCGGGCGCGCGCCGACCTCGCTGCCACAGGGCACAAGAGCATCGAGCCGATGGTGAGCGAGATGATCGACGAGCACCACAAAGTGCGTGCCGCGGGGGAGGCGAGTTCTCCGGTCGAGATTTTCAGGCGCGCCGACACCATCGACGTGACGTTCGGTCTTCGTCGGTTCGGCTTGCCGCGTAGCGAGTATCGAAGGATCGCCGAGCAATACCCCGACGCGGGCTTCCATCTGCGCTTGGTCCAACTGTCCGGGAGAAGGCTGGTGACCAAACCGTTGTCACCCCTGCCGATGTTCAAATGGTGACGATGCGGCTCCGCCGCTCGTGATGCTCCTATGATTCGTCAACCCCGTTTTTGGGGTTGAGGACTTGGTAGATTTCGCGGGCGACGTAGCGTTTGAGGCAGCGCATGATCTCCTTTTTCGACTTGTTTTCCGCGGATCTGCGTTCGACATAGGCCTTGGTGCGAGGGTCGTGTTTGAGACGGCTGAGCACGATGGTGTGCAGTGCCCGGTTGCCTTGGCGATCCCCACCACGGTTGAGTCGATGCCGTTTGGTTTTGCCCGAGGACGCCAACATCGGGGCAACACCGCACAACCGCGCCAGGCTGGTTTCGGCGTGGATCCGGTCCCGGTTTTCGCCGACGGTGACCAGTAGTTGCGATGCAGTTTCGACCCCGACCCCGACCAACGCCAGCAGCTCCGGTGCCGCACGGCGAGTCAGCATCTTCAGATCGCGTTCGTGCTCTTTGATCTCGGCGGTGAGATCGACGATGCGTTTCGCGGTCCGACGCAGCGTTGTTTTGTTGGCGGCCAGCACACCGCCGGTGGTGATCGGGTCGGGCCGAAACCCGACGCAGGTACGGATCAGTTTCGCTTTGGTCAGGCCGCGGAGCTGGGTGCGCAACAAGTCCGGGCAGGTGACGATGACGGATTTGAGTTGCGTCATCGCCTCGGCACGGGACTTCACTGCACTGGCACGGGCGTTGTGCAGCAACCGAATTGACTCGACATCGCCGTCGCGGTCTTTCGGGATCGTCGTCGCCCGACCTGAATGCACCGCTGCGGCGGCGGCGTAGGCATCGAGGGGGTCGGACTTACCGAGACGGCGCCGGGATTGGCGGTCGGGGTGATCGACCTCCACAACGGTGACCCCGGCCTGGTGCAGATGCCGGGTCAGGCCGGCGCCGTAGCCGCCGGTGCCTTCGACACCGGCTGCGGTGACGACGCCGTGGCGGGCAGCCCAGGCGAGTAACTCGGTGCAGCCGGCGGCGTCGGTGCCGAACTCGTGATCGGTGAGGCGGCGCCCGTGCACGTCGACGAGTGCGGCGTGGTGGGTGTCTTTGTGGGTGTCGACGCCGAGGAACAGCGCGAGGCTGACATCGGCGGGAATTTCGGTCATGCTGGTCATCGGTCAACCCTTCGATCGGTGGGCCACGCACCGGCCGGAAGGACGGACAACTCAGTGACGGGACTTGGTTGCGTCAGGCTCCTATTAGGTCACTACCGTCCGACCGGTCGCGTGTGAAAATTTGTCGCCGATACGAGGTCGACACATCACGAGCAAGACAATCCACGGATGTCAGAGTCCTTTAGGGTCAGGCCCCGCATCGACGACCCATCAAGTATCACTGAGTCCTTTTGGTGGTCAGGCCCTCCGAAAAGACTCACGAGCGGCGTAGCCGCCTATGTCCTGCGATAACCTGCGTCGGTGACCGAGAACGTCGACGACGCCACTCCCGATTCGCCTCCCGCTGGTGACGCAACCGCGCCCGCGGCCGCCTCCGCGCAGGAGCGCGAGGAATGGCAGACGTTGGCCGACGAGGTCGCGAGCATCAGTTTCGGTACTACGTACGCGACTCGCCGATCGTCACCGATGGTGAGTTCGACGTACTCCTCAACAAGCTGATCGCACTCGAGGACGCCCGTCCCGACCTTCGGACGCCCGATTCGCCGACCCAGCTGGTCGGCGGCGGGTTCGCGACCGAATTCACCGCGGTAGACCATCTCGAACGAATGTTGAGTCTCGACAACGTATTCGACGAAGACTCGATGCGGACCTGGGTCAGGAAGGTCGAAGCTGATGCCGGAACCGATCTGCACTACCTGTGCGAGGTCAAGATCGACGGCGTTGCTCTGAATCTGGTCTACGAGCAGGGCAAGCTCGTCCGCGCGGCGACCCGCGGTGACGGTCGGACCGGCGAGGACGTGACCCTGAATGCGCGGACGATCAAGGAGATCCCGCATCAGCTCACGGGCACCGACGACTATCCGGTCCCAAGGCTGCTCGAAGTGCGTGGCGAGGTCTACTTCCGGGTCGAGGATTTCGACGAGCTCAACGCATCGATCGTCGCCGAAGGTAAACCGCCGTACGCGAATCCACGAAATACCGCTGCCGGGTCGTTGCGTCAGAAGAACCCTGCGGTAACAGCCAAACGCAAGTTGGGCATGATCTGCCACGGCCTCGGCCGATCCGAAGGTTTCTCGCCGACATCCCTGTACGACGCCTATGTCGCGCTCGCAGGCTGGGGTCTGCCTGTGTCGACTCACACGACGCGGGTCCAGGGTGCCGACGCCGTCGTCGACAAGGTCGCGTACTGGGGCGAGCATCGTCACGACGTCGAGCACGAGATCGACGGGCTCGTCGTCAAGGTCGACGAGGTCGCGTTGCAACGCCGCCTCGGAACCACGTCGCGGGCCCCGAGATGGGCGATCGCCTACAAGTACCCGCCCGAGGAAGTAACGACGAGGCTTCTCGATATCCTCGTCGGTGTCGGCCGGACCGGACGTGTGACGCCTTATGCGGCAGTCGAACCCGTCACGGTGGCTGGATCGACGGTGTCACGCGCGACGCTCCACAACGGGTCGGAGGTCAAGCGAAAAGGCGTGCTCATCGGAGACACGATCACCATCCGCAAGGCCGGTGACGTCATCCCCGAGGTTCTCGGACCTGTCGTCGATATGCGTACCGGCGACGAACGTGAATTCGTCATGCCGACCGAATGTCCCGAGTGCGGAACCACACTCGCGTTCGAGAAGGAAGGCGACGCCGACATTCGTTGCCCCAACGCGCAGACCTGCCCCGCGCAACTACGCGAGCGTGTCTTCCATGTAGCCGGCCGCGGCGCGTTCGACATCGAAGCGCTCGGCTACGAAGCCGCGGTCGATCTGCTCGAGAGCGACGTGATCGTCGACGAAGGTGATCTGTTCACGCTGACCGCCGACGACCTACTCCGGACGACGCTGTTCACCACGAAAGCGGGCGAGCTGTCCGCGAACGGCAAACGGTTGCTCGACAACCTGGACGCAGCCAAGGATCGACCGCTGTGGCGGGTTCTCGTCGCCTTGTCGATTCGCCACGTCGGACCGACTGCCGCGCGGGCATTGGCAGCGCACTTCGGCAGTCTCGAGCGGATCATGTCGGCTTCGACCGAAGAACTCGCCGCGGCCGAGGGGGTCGGTCCGACCATCGCGGTGTCGGCCACCGAATGGTTCACCGTCGACTGGCACCGCGACATCGTCGAAAAATGGAAAGCCGCTGGCGTGCGCATGGAAGACGAACGCGACGCCTCGATCGAGCGGAATCTCGAAGGTATGTCGATCGTCGTCACCGGGTCGCTGGAAAGCTTCTCCCGCGACGAAGCAAAAGAGGCGATCCTCGTTCGCGGTGGCAAGGCCGCTGGTTCGGTGTCGAAGAAGACCTCCTACGTTGTCGTCGGCGATTCCCCCGGCTCGAAAGCGGACAAGGCCGAATCCCTCGGAGTGCAGGTGCTCGACGAAGACGGCTTCCGGAAGTTGCTCGAAGGCGGTCCAGCCGCGCTAGCGCCGCCCGATTCCGATTGACTGCTTGACCTCAACAGCGCTTCAGGTTTCACGATGGACCTTGTTACCGAAACAAGGGAGATTCGATGTCGGAAACCAAGATTGCGCTCGTAACGGGCGCATCCGCAGGATTGGGTAGGGCGCTCACCGAAGCACTGGTCGTCGACGGCTGGGATGTCATCGCGACGGCGCGCGGAAGTGATCGGCTGGACCGACTGCGGCAGGAACTGGGTCCTGCCGTGCAACCGGTCCACGGTGACGTGTCCGATCCGGAACATCGCACGCGCATTGCCGACGTGCTGAAGACACGCGCCCGCCTCGACCTCATGGTCAACAATGCAAGCGAACTCGGGCCCTCGCCGCTGCCGAGGCTGCGGCGCTATCCACTCGACGAACTTGCTCGCATCTTCGCGACCAATGTGATTGCCCCACTGGCGATTCTGCAGACAGCGCTGCCCTATCTGCGCGCGTCGAACGGTGTCGCGATCAATATCAGCTCCGACGCGGCGGTCGCCGCCTACGAGGGGTGGGGCGGTTACGGATCGTCGAAGGCCGCCCTAGATCACGTAACGGCGATCCTCGCAGTCGAGAACTCCGACCTGAGGATCTACGCATTCGATCCCGGCGACATGCGAACGCAGATGCACCAAGCCGCGTTTCCTGGCGAAGATATTTCGGATCGGCCGGAGCCGGCCACGGTCGTCCCGGCGCTGCTTCGGCTCGTCGCCGAACGACCGTCGAGCGGCCGCTACACAACCGCCGAGTGGCTGGCGGGTGCGGCTCGATGACAGTCACCGTGCACGAACCGACGTTTGCGCTACCGCCGGACCGTGAGGCGAGCGGACCACCCGAATCGCGCGGCTTGGCGCGAGACGACGTCGCGCTGCTCGTTTCCGATCGAAACACGATCACCCACGCGCGCTTTCACGAGCTGGGAACATTCCTGGTGCCCGGAGACCTTGTCGTCGTCAACAATTCGGCGACGCTCTCTGCGGCGGTCGACGCACGACTCGGCACCCGGGACGTGGTCCTACACTTTTCGACCTGGCTGGACGACAATGATTCCCCTCGCTCCGCTCGACCGGCTATCGATTCCCCTCGCTCCGCTCGACCGGACCGCAGTTGGGTCGTCGAAATCCGTTCACCGGATCGAACTCCGGCGAGCGGCACCGATATCGGATCGGGCGCCCGCCTGCTCGGTCCCGGTGGCTTGGTCGTCACGCTCCGCAGACCATGGCTCGACGGTTCCGACCGACTCTGGGTCGCCGACATAGCCGGCACCGATTCCGTCGTCGACTATCTGGCGCGCTGGGGCAGGCCGATCACCTACGCGTACCTGCGTGACCGCTGGTCGGCGTCTTACTACCGGACCGCGTTCGGCCTCTTTCCTGGCAGCGCCGAGATGCCAAGCGCTGCAAGACCGTTCACCGACCGACTGGTCACCGAGCTTGCCTCGTCGGGTATTTCTTTCGCGCCCATCACATTGCATACCGGCGTCTCGTCACCCGAGGCAGGAGAGCCGCCGAGCCCGGAGCGGTTTGCCGTCTCTGCTGCGACCGCGCGCATTGTGAACGAGACTCGCGCGTCCGGCGGTCGGGTCGTTGCTGTTGGCACGACGGTGACGCGAGCACTGGAAAGCGTCGTCGATTCCGACGGCCGTGCGAATGCGGCCGCGGGATGGACCGATCTTGTTCTGGCACAGGATCGGCCGACCCGGCTGGTGGACGGCCTCATCACCGGATGGCATGCGCCGGGTGCGTCGCATCTGAATTTGCTCGAGGCCGTGGTCGGTGTCGAATCGGTACGGCGAGCCTATGATTCGGCGCTGGCAGGGGACTACCTGTGGCACGAATTCGGCGACAGCGCGTTACTGCTGCGAAGCTGAACGGCCGTCCTACTTCTTGACTCGCTGCGCGGCTGGATGCCAGTCGTGGGTCGCGTCGAAGACATCGAGCGCCATCGTGCCGAATGCAAGTACCAGGATCGGTACTGCGCCCAGTGCGACTGTCATGTAGCCGATCATTGTTCTTCCCTTGTCTCGAAGTCTTGTATGCAGTGCATCGCTCGCCGAGACGATTTCGTAACGCTTTATCCGATTCGATTTCGAACAACGTCGGATAGTTGTTGGGCAACGTCGTGTAGGGGAGTGACGTCGCGGGTGGCGCGATCGGGCAACTGTCCGCCCAGCCGCTCGCCTCGAGCACCGCACCTGCGAGCGTGCCCCATGCAGCTGTCATATTGTCGAGCCGACGAAGGGCAGAGATGAAGCGTCTACTTCTCGAAGGAACAGCGCATGTGACGTGGGAAGACGTCGCCGAGCCGCAGCTCGGCGGTCCGCAGACGGCGCTTGTGCGTCCGATTGCGGTCGCGACCTGCGACCTCGACGTCTTTGTGCTCAGAGGTGCCTACCCGCTCCCCGGGCCGTACCCGTTCGGCCACGAGGCCGTGGCAGAGGTCGTCGCCGTCGGCGACGAGGTCACCGCTGTATCGCCGGGTGATCGAGTGATCGTGCCGTTCCAAATATCGTGCGGAACCTGCGGGCCGTGCCTGCGCGGGCGAACTGGTAACTGCCGCAGTCATCCACGCATGTCGACCTACGGCCTCGGCACGATGGGCGGACTCGAATGGGGTGGCCTGCTCACCGATCTCGCTCTGGTTCCACACGCCGACGCGATGCTTGTGCCGTTGCCGCCAGGAATCGATCCGGCGATGGTGGCGAGTGCAAGTGACAACATTCCGGACGCGTGGCGGACCGTCGGACCTCAGCTGGCAGCCGAGCCGGGTGCGGAGGTGCTCGTCGTCGGCGGTGCCGCCGGACCCGCGTCGATCGGCTTGTACGCAGCGGGAATAGCGGTCGCCCTCGGGGCGGCTCGGGTCGTCTACCTCGATGACAACGACGAACGACTCGGCATCGCTGCCGCTCTCGGCGCCGAGCCGATGCAGGGACCCTATCCGCGCAAGGCGGGGGAGTTTCCGATCACCGTCGACGCGAGCGGCGCCGAGGCGGGATTACGTTGCGCGTTGAACAGCACAGCAGGCGACGGAACCTGCACGAGTCCGTCGCTGTACCTGTCGGATCCTGCGATGCCGCTGCTTGCGATGTATTCGCGGTGCTGCACGTTCCACACCGGACGTGCGCATGTTCGGCCGGCGATTCCACAGGTACTCGCTCTGGTCGAAGCCGGTTTCGATCCGTCGATCGTGACGTCGCAGGTCGTGCCGTGGGACAGCGCGGCGGAGGCACTCGAAGCGCCACCGATGAAACTTGTGGTCACGCGCTAGTCGACTCGCCGACCGCCCAGCGCTTCGCGATTGCGACAGCTTCGCGTCGGGTCGACACATTCAACTTCGCGAGAATGGCGGAGACGTGATGGTCCACCGTCCGAACGGAAAGCGTCAACCGTGACGCTATTTCAGTGTTGGTGAGCCCGTCGCGTAACTGGTCGAGCACCTCGACCTGCCGCTGCGTCAGGCCGGCGCGGTTGGTCGTCGTCGTCGGGCGTGGACCGTGGGGGAGGCGGTGGACACCCAAGTTGCGCAACCGTTTTCGTACGATATCTGCCGCGGCATCGGCGCCGAGTTGGACGAGTTTCTGCCATGCGGCCATCGTCGGGCCGACCTCACCGGAGTCGGCGAGTTCCAGGGCTTCCTCGTACGGATCGCCGATTCGGGCCCACTGCTCCGCGGCGTTGCGCCACTCGCCACGCAGACCGGCGGCCCATGGCTCCGGGCAGCCGTCGAACACCTCGGCCCGATGCCCGGCGCGTTGGGAATACCGAAGCAGCTCGCCGTACAGACCTGCGACGACGGGATGGGCAGAGTTTGCGGACCAGGTCGACGCCAATGCTGCAGACTGTTCCGAATGTCCTGTGAGCCAGGTCGATTCGACGAATGCCAAACCCGAGTACGCCAAGCCGAGTAGCCATTTGCCCGCGATAGCGCGGGTGAAGGTGTCGGTGACCATTTCGGCCGCACCCGCTGCGCCTCGACGTGTTCTGATTCGTGCAAGGTTCGCGCGGGCGAGCAGATCGAACATGCCGACGTCGGCAGATTCCAGCGCCTCCTGCAACCCTCGCTCGGCTGCCTCCCACTCGCCGCGACGCATCAGGTGTTGGCACCGCAGAATATCCAGCCGAACCGAGTACACACCGAGGTCGTGGTCGAAGGTGAACGCCGCCCCTTCGGCGAGGCACTCCTCCAGATCGTCGAGTTGACCGAAGCGCAGCAGCAACTCGGCGAGGATGGTGTAGCCGCGGCCGGCGCCTTCGTGGGCGCCGTGGCGGATTGCATCCGCAATTCCGATGCGCAGCATGGCAATTCGATCAGGAGGGTCGAGCACCGGATTGCACAGCGCGAGATAGATGGTGCACAACGCAACGAGGTCTCCTCGCTGTGCCTCCTGCGCCAGCGTCAGGGCTTCTTCGAGTACGGGTGCAGCAGGTCCGAGGGCTTCGGCCGTGAGCAGCAGCGTGCCGCGATAGGTGGCGGCGTAGGCCCGCGACGACGGCGTGCCCGATCGCCCGAGAACGGCGACAGCCTCCTCGATCGCCGCGTTCGCACCCTCGGGATCGCCGGCAAGCAACAGCTGATGCGACAGGGCGACCAGCGTCTCGCCCGCTGCTTCCTCCGCACCGCTGTCGCGATGCAGGGCAACCGCCCGCCGCGATGCGGCCACAGCGTCGGCGATGCGGTGGGCGTTGTACAGCTCCCAGGAATATTCCCCTTGCACCACAGCGTGTTCGGCGGGATCGAGTAGGCCTGTCGCGAGTGCGGCCTCGTAGTGAACGAGGGCTTGCCGGTGCGCACCCGCAGCCGCCGCATCGCGACCTGCCGTGGGTGCGAAGCGTACGACGGTGTCGTTGTCGCCTGCGCTCGTTGCATGGTGGACGACGCGAGCGATGTCGATCGGCGGGTCTGCGAGCAAAGCCTCGGTCATCGCACGGTGGGCAGCGCGACGGGCGATGGCAGATACGCCGTCTTCGATTGCGCGACGGGTCAATTCGTGCCGAAACGCAATTCCGGTCGACGTCGTCTCCAGAATCCGTCGTTCCTCTGCTTCGCCGAGCACATCGAGCGGACCGCCCAACAGTGTTTCCGCCAAAGAGAATTCGATGGTTCCGGTTGCGACGCAGATTTTTTCGAGTGCCGCGCGGCAGGACGGTTGCAGCCGGTGTACCCGCGCCAGGACTGTCGCGGCGACAGTGGGTGAGACGTCTTCCGGTGCCGCCGCAAGTGCTTCGACGACGTAGAAGGGGTTGCCGCCGGTGGTCGAATGCAGGGCAGCGACGTCGCGTCCGTCGGCACCGACCAACTCGGCGACCGCAGCTTCGGACAACGGCTCCAAGCGGATTCGCGTCGGGGACGACGAGGCGACGATGCCGAGCAAGCGGCGTAGGGGATGGGCGATCGGAAGTTCGTCGTCACGAAACGTCAGTACGAGCAGGCCGGACGATCCTTCGATGCGCCGTGACAGGTGACCGAGTAGGTCGAGCGTCGCGTCGTCGGCCCAATGCAGATCTTCGACGACGAGAACGGTCGGTGAGGGGCCTGCGAACTCCGCGACGGCGGCCGTCATGGCCGACTCGGTGGAACCCTCAGTCAATGCGTGTTCGAGTCGCCCATCGGTTCCGGACACCGCATCGCGGAGCGCGCCGAGGGTCCGCGGCGCGAGCAGGTCGTCGCACGACCCGATCAGTACCCTTGGCCCGCTGGACAACTCACCGGTGAACGCTCGGACCAGCGTCGTCTTGCCGATGCCTGCCTCGCCGCTGATGAGCACAATTCCGCCGCGCCCCGCCACAGCGTCGCCGACAGCTGCTACCAGGCTCGCGAGCGGCGCCTCGCGCTCGAGCGGCACCGTGGTGGTCATGCCGTCACCCCGAGGCAACGATTCGCACCCGACCGCGCGGTTGAACGCCCGGAATGTGTCATCCGTTCAGAATGCCATGAGCACTTATCGAGAGATCGGCTACATGATGGGAGATGTGGCGGACCTACAGCTCGACCCACACGACCGGATCGTCGTGCGCGCGGCAACCCCCGACGACTACGACGCAGTGGCAGACCTCACCGTCACTGTCTACGTCGGCGAGGGATACGTTCCTGCGACAAGCGAATACGCCGAAACGCTGGCTCGAACCGCGCAACGAGCCGCGGCCACCGACGTGCTTGTCGCCGTTGTCGGGGGATGTGTGGTCGGATCACTCACCGTCGCGCGCCCACCATCGCCTTTTGCGCCGATTGCGCGGGCCGACGAGATCGAGTTCCGAATGCTGGCCGTCCGGCGGTCGGCACGCGGCCTCGGAATCGGCACCCGGCTCGTGCGTCACGTGCTGGATCTTGCCGCGGAGGAGGGATACCGAGCGGTCGTCATATCCACCGACGACGCGATGGTCGACGCTCGGAGGATCTACCTCGAACTCGGCTTCGTCCATGTCCCGGAACGCGACTGGTCGCCCATGCCGGGGGTCCCGCTGACGGTGCTGGAATGTGTGGTCAGCCGAGAACGGTTGCGATGATTCCGGCGAGGTAGCCCAATCTGGCAACCTCCGACGGCCGGAAACGAGGTCCGCCGGGTCGTCCGAGCATCAATACCTTGCCGGTGGCGCCCAGCGGGGCGGCCGCGAGCTTGGTGTCCATGTCGCGCCAGATCTGCGGGACCCAATCGCCTTCGTCGTCCAGCGTCGTCGGGTGGTCCAACGGCATCCACGGGACGTCGCGGGCATGCGTCTCGGGTGCGCCGGAGCTACCGACGACGCGGTAGGCGCCTTGAGCGCCGAGTGCAACGACGGTGCTCCAGCCCACGCGCAGTACCCGTGGCGCACCGTCGACGAGCACCTGCAGCCGATCGTCGCGAGCGGTCGCAACCTGATCGATGAGTTCGAGTTCGCGATGGGTGTCGAGCATCCCCGCGTACGGCCGAATCGAATCGACGCGGACACCGTCGAGCGCCTCGGCGGCGGTCAGCAGCGTGTCGGGCAGCGATCCGGGGTCGACGTCGACAACGAGATCGTCGATCGCGTACCCCTCGCCGCGTTCCACGACATCGAGGGACAGTATGTCGGCCCCGACAGCGCCGAGAGCGAGAGCGAGGGAGCCGAGGCTGCCCGGTCGATCCGGCAACTGCACTCGGAGCAAGAAGGACAACGTGGTGCGCCTTTCGGTGTCGAAGTCGACGTCGGCATCGGGTGTAGCCGTCCGATAGCCAGACGAAGGGCAGCAGGAATGTTGCCGATCTCGCCAGCAATCCTTACACCTTTGCGCACATAGTTTCGACTCGAACGCACGCTCGTGACGGACGCGACACACCGCACGAGCGCGAACCAACCGCTCGTCTCGCTGGGGAAACACGGTCGAAAGATATGGCCGCGCCGTCGCTCGCTAGGCTGTCCGGGACCAGCCTCACGTGCGCATCCATACCTGAAAGGGGGCCTACGCGGTGCCTGCCATCTCCCGCGACGAGGTCGCCCACCTCGCCCGGCTCTCCCGGCTCGCGCTCAGCGACGCCGAGCTCGATCAGTTCGCCGGTCAGCTCGACTCGATTCTGAGCCACGTCAAAGCCGTGTCCGAGGTTGCTGCCGACGACGTTCCGCCCACCGCGAACCCCAATCCGGCCACCAACGTGACCCGCCCCGACGTGATCGTCCCAGGTTTGACCCCCGAGCAAGCCCTCTCCGGTGCTCCCGCCGTCGAAGAAGGCCGCTTCGCGGTTCCGCAGATCCTCGGGGAGGCCGAATAATGAGCGACCTCACTTCTCTGGACGCAGCCGAACTCGCCGCACGTATTCACAGTCGCGAACTGTCGAGCGTCGACGTGACGAAGGCACATCTCGACCGCATCGCCGAGGTCGACGGCGAATACCACGCGTTCCTGCACGTCGCGGGCGATCGGGCCCTTGCCGCCGCCGAGGACGTGGATCGGTCCATCGCCGCGGGCGACGCTCCGGCATCGGCGCTCGCCGGTGTTCCACTCGCACTCAAAGACGTGTTCACGACCACGGACATGCCGACGACGTGTGGCTCGAAAATTCTCGAAGGTTGGGTGTCGCCGTACGACGCGACGGTGAGCGCCAAACTGCGCGCGGCGGGCATCCCGATTCTCGGCAAGACCAACATGGACGAGTTCGCAATGGGCAGCTCGACCGAGAACTCGGCCTACGGACCCACGAAGAATCCCTGGGACACAACACGTATTCCTGGCGGGTCCGGCGGCGGTTCTGCGGCGGCGCTGGCATCGCATCAAGCACCACTCGCCATCGGCACCGATACCGGCGGGTCAATCCGCCAGCCCGCAGCGGTCACGGCCACGGTCGGTACCAAACCGACGTACGGAACGGTGTCACGCTTCGGTCTTGTCGCCTGTGCATCGTCGCTGGATCAGGGCGGGCCGTGCGGTCGAACCGTTCTGGACACGGCACTGCTGCACGAGGTGATCGCCGGCTACGACCCCCGCGACTCGACGTCCCTCGACGTCGCTGTGCCGCCCGTCGTCGCCGCCGCGCGTGAGGGCGCTCGTGGCAACCTCGCCGGTGTGAAGGTCGGTGTCGTCAAGGAATTGCATTCCGACAGTTACCAATCCGGCGTCATCTCGTCCTTCGATGCGGCCGTCGCCGTGTTGACCGAGCTCGGTGCCGAGGTCGTCGAGGTGTCGTGCCCGCACTTCGAGTACGCACTCGCTGCGTACTACCTCATCCTGCCGAGCGAGGTGTCGTCCAACCTCGCGCGTTTCGATGCCATGCGATACGGCATGCGGGTCGACGACGGAAACATGAGTGCCGAGCAGGTCATGGCCGCGACGCGCGCAGCGGGCTTCGGTCCGGAAGTCAAGCGTCGCATCATGATCGGCACCTACGCGTTGTCGTCGGGCTACTACGACGCCTACTACGGTCAGGCGCTGAAGGTACGGACCCTCATCGCTCGTGACTTCGACAAGGCCTACGAGCAGGCCGATGTGTTGATCTCTCCGACAAGTCCGTTCACGCCGTGGAAGCTCGGCGAGAAGGTCGACGATCCGCTGGCGATGTACCTGTCGGATCTGTGCACCCTGCCGACCAACCTGGCGGGGCACTGTGCGATGTCGGTGCCGTCCGGACTGTCGAAAGACGACGGGCTGCCCGTCGGATTGCAGATCATGGCACCGGCGCTCGCCGACGACCGGCTGTACCGAGTCGGAGCGGCATACGAAGTCGCGCGCGGGCCGGTGCAGTAGTCCGTTACTCGATTCGTGACGCGATGCGATCGCGGATGTAGCTGACGAATCCAGCTGCATCGGCGGTCGCGTCCGTGTCTCGAGTGTTTGTGTCTCCAGTGTCGTTGGCGCCCATCCGTTGTCGGACAGCACGACGGACAGTGGACGCGTGTTCGTCGGGTAGGTCCAGCTCGAGTGCCTGTTGGCCGGCTTCGGTTTTGCCGTGCCACCGGCCGGTTTCGACGCGGACGAGACTGCGGCAGGCGTTCAGCACGGCATTCTCGAATTCCGCACTGTCGAATTCTGCACTGCCGATGCCGCTGTGCGTGTGCCAGTTCAACGCTGCGGTGACTGCCGTTCGGAGGTCGGCGGCGGAGAGTGCGCCGAAGACCTCCGCGGCGGGTGGACCGATCAGCGCGACCCCACGCTGCGCAACGATGTCGCGGTCGAGTGTGTACCAGAAGAGTCCGTCGGCCGGGTCACGGTCGAGAGGTGAGGTGTTGACGCGGAACGGCATGGCAGGGCCGTCGTTGAGTTCGAGCTCGAAGGCTGGTTCCAACGATGGGGACCTGATCGTAGCTGCCTGATACACGACCAATTCCAGACCCCGAGCCGGGCATGGCAGGGAGTTGTGACGTAGTTCGCGCACCAATTCCGACTTCTCGTCCGTGGACAATTCGTTTTCCACGACAATCGCAACGTCGATGTCGCTGCGACCCTGGAGGTAGTTGTCCAGCGCGAGCGAACCTGTGAGGTAGAAGCCGAAAATATTGTGCCCCAGCACAGTTCGCGCAGCAGCCGCCAGATCGTCGAGGTAGGCGCCGACGACCGGGCCGTAGCCCTCGGTGCTGGTCACCGCGGATCGGTCGCTCATCTCCTCGACCCTACTCACACCCCGGCATTGCAGTGCCCTGCTGGATTCCGTAGCGGTGGCCGTGACCTGCGGGCGCATCGAGCGCAGACAACAGATCGACGGTTGTCTGCACGAAACTCACCACCGGCAGCCACGGCGGCGTCGGTGCATCCTCATGCGTCCCGGTTGGAGCCGGTCGATGGAACAACAGATCCGACGACCATCGGACGACCGGATCGGAACTGTTCGCCAGAATCGTCGCACCCTTGCGGTCGACCCCACCGGCGGGCGGACCCGCCCACAGTGCGCCACACGGTTCGACGGCATTGCCTGCCAATGCCGCGCTGCCGCCGATAGCTCCGAGGCTTTGGCCGTAGACGTAGAGCTTGGGACGATCGTGCAACGGCAGGTCAGCGATGCGATCGGCGACAGCTGTGTACAGCGTCCGCGCGGATTCTTCTGCGGCACTTCGGCCGAAGACGAATGTTGCCCAGCTCGGAGCATACGAATACTGCACACCGACGATGGCGACGTCACTACGGAAGCGGGTCTCGAAACCCTGGACCGCATTGTCGTCGATCCAGCCGCTGCCGGTGGGTATCGCCACGACGATGTTCGAGCGCTCGAAGCCCCCTGCTCGCTGCAACTCGCTGACCGCGACAGCCACACGATCCTGCAGGTCGGCAGCGGAATCGATACCCGCATAGACGCGGACGCTGTCGGTTCCGGGATTCGAAGCGGTCGCGACGAACTTGCGGCCTTCGGCACCCAACGCCTGCCAGGACGCGAGTGAATACGGACTTCCGGATCGGGTCGCCGAATCAGGTTGGTGGAGAGTCGAATCGATTTCGGCGTTGGCGGCGCGATAGGTGTCGGCCCGCCAATCGACCAGTGCGGGAACGCAGTACGTCACTGCGGCAGCTGTCCCGACGATAGCCAGCGTCACAACTCGGACGATGCCGAGCCGACGCGCGAGTGCGCCGAGTACGGCCGCAATCACATAGAGCAGCAGCATGATCAGTGCCGAACCTGCCGCAACCTGAATCCAGTAGCCTGCTCCGATCTGTTCGGCAGACATCGCCGACCGCAGTCGGTTCTGCCACTCGTTCGCACCGCGTGCCGATATCGCAACTGTTGCAATGCCTACACCCGTCACCACCCGCTGCGTTGTACCGGTTGCGGGACCCACCCGGAGTGTTCGCAGGGCAAACCCGAGCAGCGCGGCCAACCCCAGACCGAGCGCACCGAGCATTCCGGACAGCATCGCCTGCATCGCCGCCGCTCGCGGAAGTAGTCCTGGCGCAAGGGAAACCAACACCATCGCAGTGACGCCTACACTCATCTCGACACGCGGTATCGCGAGCGACCCCGCAAGCGTCTTCACATGATGCAGCGGTCGCACCGCTGCCGAGACAGTTGCAGTCATGCCGACACCGACCGGTATCCGAGCTGCTGCGTGCTCTGTCGAAGGACGCGGAAAGCCCTGGGCGACAACATAAGCAACATGGCGACGAGCAAGGCGATCAGGTAGGAGCCAAGTGGCTCCGGCCGCGGACTGACGTACCCCTGCCGCCAGGAGTTGCCGTCGACGAAGCCGGATGCGATGTCCGCCATTGCATAACACCCGAATCGACCTGTGGCCGACTCGCGTTCGCCGCAGGCGTCGTGCATCCGCCGACCGAGTTGTTCGTCGACCGCAATCCTCGCCCAGGTGCCGAGTTCCGCAGCGGACTTGTCGGCGTAGCGCAGTAGGTCGTAGCCCAGATCGTGTGCCTTGCAGGCGGTGTCGAACTCGACGGGCAACGTCACCGGTGACGAGCAGTCACCATTCGGGTCGGTCAGCATGCCGTCGATCACCACCGGTTGGTAGCCGAGCACAGCTGCGAAGTCCACCGGTATCGCTGCCGCCGCCGTCGAGGGATCGACATCGGGTGCGGTGACGGTGTCGATCGCTGCTGCAGCAATGGAGTTCTCGTGTGTCGGTGTCGCCGTGCTCGCCGCTCCCGCCACCGGGGTGAGTACAGCGGTGGTCACGGTGAGGATTGCCGCGGCAGCGGCCGCTCTGTTCATCCACGTCGTTTCGGCCATGACAGGAAAGATAGAAATGGCCTGCGCGCCTGCACATCACCCTGTGGGGCCGACCGCACTCGGCGTCGAGACCGGCTCGCCTGGTCCGGGTGATACCGCGGTGCCGAGTCGATATCACCCCTGGGTATGACGACAGGTGGGAACGGGACTTCCTAGTGTCGAGGTGTGAGAAGAAGCGGTCGAGCTGTCACGCGGGCAGCAGGTGGTGTTGCCAGAGCGGCTAAGCCGCACGTCAAGCGCATGGGCTGGAGTTTGTGGCTCGATGTGCTGATCGTGGCCGTGACGCTGATCCTGTATTCGGTCGCGTGGCCGACACTGCACATAACGCACAACGTGCCGGCGGCGGTACAGCCGATCATCGCTGCTCTTGCCGTTGCACCTTTTCTGCTGATCAGGGCGAATCCAGCACTGGGGTGGGCAATCTCGGCGCTGTCCGCGTTGATCGTGTCGATAGCCTTCGAGTCGCAGCCTTACAACACCATCCCGTGGCAGGTCGTCCACATCATCGTCATTCTGCCGCTGCTCTTTGCGGTGAGCTTGCGCGCAGCCTTCCCGATCGTCGGCGTCGCTTGGATCTCCACTGTCATCCTGTTCGTCGGCAACATGGGTGCCGACCAGCGCGCGGGCTGGACCGTCGCGCTGACGTCCTACGTCGTGATCGGGCTGTTGATCCGGTGGTTGGTGCTCTCGCGCCGCCAACTCGCCAAGCAGGAGGAGGTCAGCGACCTCGAACGCGCCAAGCGCACGATACTCGAGGAGAAGGCGCGCATCGCCCGCGATCTACACGACGTCGTCGCTCATCACATGTCACTCGTCGTGGTCCAGGCCCAAAGCGCGCCATATCGCGTCGCGGATGTGTCACCTGCGGCGCGCGCCGAATTCGAATCGATCGGTGCGACCGCACGCGAGGCGCTCAACGAGATTCGCGGCATGCTCGGTGTGCTCAGAAGTGACGGCGAACGTCGCGACTTGGCGCCGCAACCGGGAACGGATCAAATTCAGGAGTTGCTGGAAGGCAGTCGTCGCGCGGGTGTTCCGGTCGTATGGGCAATCTCCGGAGAACCCGAGAATGTCTCGGATGCAACGGGTCTCGCGGTCTATCGAATCCTGCAGGAGTCGTTGTCGAACGCGTCGCGGCACGCCGGTGGTGCACCGGTCGAGGTCGTCGTCGAGTACGGCATGTCGCTCGTCTCGGTCAGCGTCGTCAACGGCAAGCCGCTGACGACGGTCTCCACACGTGCCGGCGACACCGGTGGCAACGGCATCGGCGGAATGACGGACCGTGCACTGTCGGTCGGCGGTCTACTCACCGCGGCGCCACGCGGCGACGGTGGATTCGAGGTCAGAGCACAGCTTCCCGTTGCGACCTACACGGTCGCCGGGTTGGCGGGACGCACCGCCTAGGGTGGGGCGGTGACGATAACGGTGCTGATCGCAGACGACCAGGCGATGGTCCGCCAGGGTTTCGGAGCGCTCCTGTCGGCTCAGCCGGATATCAGTGTGATCGGCGATGCGCCGGACGGTAGGGTCGCGGTTGCCGAGGTCAAGCGGCTTCGACCCGACGTCGTCCTGATGGATGTGCGGATGCCGGAGATGAACGGTCTCGATGCAGCGAGGGCGATCCTGTCGTCGGGGCTCGAACCGCCGGTCCGGGTGCTGATGCTGACGACCTTCGACATCGACGACTACGTCTACGAGGCTCTTCGGATCGGTGCCAGCGGATTTATGCTCAAGGACGCACCCGCCGAAGAACTGATCAGGGCGGTTCGCGTCGTCGCAGACGGTCAGGCGCTGCTCGCGCCCACGGTCACGCGCAGGCTGATCGCCGACGTCACGCGGCGCCGATCGACGCCGAAGGTGGAATCTGCCGCACTCGGATCTCTCACACCGCGGGAACGCGAAGTGCTCGAGCTGATTGCGAAGGGGCTCTCCAATACCGAGATCGCGTCGAAACTCTTCGTCGCCGAGCAAACGGTCAAGACTCACGTCGGCAAGGTGCTCTCCAAGTTGAACCTGCGTGACCGCGCGCAGGCCGTCGTACTCGCCTACGAAACGGGCGTCGTCACGCCAGGCTGAGCATGTTGGGCACCGAGCGGGCAAGATAAGGGCCATGCGTATCGGAGTGCTCACCGGTGGTGGCGACTGTCCAGGACTCAACGCCGTGATTCGGGCGGTCGTGCGGACTGCGAACGGACGCTACGGCGACAGTATCGTCGGCTTCAACGACGGTTGGCGAGGTCTGCTCGAGGATCGAAAGGTCCAGTTGCAGAACGACGATCGCAACGACAGGCTGCTCACCAAGGGTGGCACCATGCTCGGAACGGCGCGTACCAACCCCGAGAAGCTGCGCGCCGGGATCGATCAGATCAAGCAGACGCTCGACGACAACGGCATCGACGTGCTGATTCCGATCGGCGGTGAGGGCACGCTGACGGCGGCCCACTGGCTGGCTGAGGAGGGCGTCGCCGTCGTCGGGGTTCCGAAGACGATCGACAACGACATCGACTGCACGGATGTCACGTTCGGATTCGATACGGCACTGACCATTGCGACCGAGGCGATCGATCGGTTGCACAGCACGGCAGAGTCTCATCAGCGGGTGATGTTGGTCGAGGTCATGGGCCGTCACGCCGGCTGGATCGCGTTGCATTCGGGGCTGGCGTCGGGCGCGCACATGACGTTGATTCCCGAGCAGCCGTTCGACGTCGACCAGGTCTGCGCGCTGGTCAAGAAGCGCTTTCAGAGTGGGATGTCGCACTTCATCTGCGTCGTTGCGGAGGGTGCACACCCCGCGCCGGAGTCGATGACGCTGCGCGAAGGTGGCATCGACGAATTCGGCCACGAACGATTCACCGGGGTCGCGCAGCAACTCGGAGTGGAGATCGAGCGGCGGATCAACAAAGAGGTCCGTACGACGGTGCTCGGGCATGTCCAGCGTGGTGGCACGCCGACCCCCTTCGATCGGGTGCTGGCGACCCGATTCGGCGTCAACGCAGTCGATGCCGCGCATGCGGGTGCGTTCGGCAACATGGTGTCGCTGCGGGGAACCGAGATCAGTCTGGTCCCGCTCGCGGATGCAACAAGGCAGCTCAAGCGGGTTCCGCAGTCCCGCTACGACGATGCGGCGGCATTTTTCGGGTGAGGCGGCTCCGCCGCTCGTGAGTCTTTTCGGAGGTGGGGCCCTCCGAAAGTGCTCACGAGCGTGTGGCCCCTGTGTATCTCCTGGCCAGGGTCCGGACGTGTTCGACCAGCTCCGGCGGACCATCGACCCGGAAGTCCATGCCGAGCATGCTCAGGTAGATCGCGATCGTTTCCAGCGTGTCTGCGCCCGTCACGAGGATGCTGGTCTCCGCGTCGACAGCTTCCACAACGCCGACCGCCGGATTGATGCGGTCGATCACTGTCTCCGCCGCCGCGAGCACCGTGACGCGAGCGTGCACCTTCCATCCGGTCGACGCGACCTCGCGCAGGACGAATGCGACAAGGTCGTCTTCCGGTAAACCACGCGGACCGAACCGTCTGCTGCCAACCGCCGCACGCTGCACCCGAGCCACCGGATAGGCGCGCCAACGATGGCTGCCGAGGTCGTAGGCGACCAGATACCAGCGTCGCTGCCAGTTGACGAGGCGATAGGGCTCGATGTCGGTCTCGGTGTTGTCGGCGCTGATCGTCACCGTTGCGTTGTCGCGTATCGCACCGGCGAGTGCAGTCAGGGTCGCGGCGGCAACGGGTGCGTCCGGCTCGCGTGAACCCGTCGTCGCCGGACCGATCGCGGTGGCACTGCGCAGCGCAGTCACTTTGCGCTGCAACCGCTTCGGCAGAATCTGCTCGAGTTTTGCCAGTGCTGTCGCCGAACTCTGCTCGATGTCAGCGACGCCTGTCGACCCGTCGCCGGCAAGTCCGATCACCACGGCGACGGCGACGGCCTCGTCGTCGTCGAGCAGTAGGGGTGGCATCTTCGTGCCGTGGCCGAGGCGGTACCCGCCGACCGACCCCCGACCGCCGTGGATTGGATAACCGAGGTCGCGCAGCCTGGCGATGTCGTTGCGCAGGGTGCGGTCGCTGACGCCGAGTCGCTCGGCGAGTTCGCGGCCGGTGAGCATGTGCTGGTCCTGCAGCAGCGACAGCAGTCGCAGGACCCGTATCGCCGTTTCCGCCATAAATTTCCTATCCACCGATGTATTAGGAACGAAACTAGCCTAATGGCAATTTAAGCTGTTTACAGAAGGAAGAACACGACGAAAGGGCTACGACATGACCGACACGACCGCAAACCTCGACTGGCGCACCGCTCTCGCCGCTTCTCATCGCGCACTGCAGACCACGGTCGACGCGATCGGCGACGACCAGTGGCAGCTCGCGACACCGTGCTCGGAGTGGACGGTCACCCAGGTCGTTCAGCACGCCGCGGCCGACCAACTCGCCTACGCGTCGGCGCTCGGCGTCGGCGACGGACCTACCTACGACCCGTTCTCGCCGTCGGGTGCGATCGACGGCAGTGCAACCGATCTGGTTCGCGACGCCATTGCCCCGACCGCCTCGGCGTGGGCCGATGTGGCCGACGATCGGGCAACCGCTCCGACTCCGCTCCCGCACGGCGAGTTGCCCGTCGAGATCGCCTCCGGCGCCTGCGCGTTGGACGCCGCCGTCCATGCCTGGGACATCGCCCGCGCGATCGGAGCGCCGTCACCGCTGGGTGACGAACTGTCCGCGCAGCTACTCGCGGTTGCTCGGGAAATCGTCGAGCCGCTGCGGAACTACGGCGTCTACGCGGCGGTCGTCGAGTCGGAGGGGGAAGCCGGCGCCGAGGACACGTTCCTCCGCTACCTCGGCCGCGATCCGCACTGGACCGCCTGAGGTCTGCGGGTCGGCTGACTGGCCGGGGGCATCCGCCCCCGGCCAGTCGTTCGTCCCCCGCCGCATAAACTGTCCTGCATGACTGCCGCAACGGTCGATCTCGTCGACTACGCCGATGTGCTCGCCACCTACGAACCCGTTCTCGGCATGGAAGTTCACGTCGAACTCGGTACTCAGACCAAGATGTTCTGCGCCTGCCCGACCGAGTTCGGTGCCGAGCCCAATACGCAGGTCTGCCCGGTGTGCCTCGGCCTGCCGGGGTCGCTGCCGGTCGTGAATGCGACTGCCGTCGAGTCGGCGATTCGTATCGGGTTGGCGCTCAATTGCTCGATCACGCCGTGGGGTCGCTTCGCGCGCAAGAACTACTTCTACCCGGACCAGCCGAAGAACTACCAGATCAGCCAGTACGACGAGCCGATCGCGACGGACGGCTACCTCGATGTCGTCCTCGACGACGGCAGCACCTTCCGCGTCGAGATCGAGCGCGCGCACATGGAAGAGGACACCGGCAAGTCGCTGCACGTCGGCGGCGCAACCGGACGCATCCACGGCGCCAGCCATTCGCTGCTCGATTACAACCGGGCTGGCGTCCCGTTGGTCGAGATCGTGACGAAGACGATCGAAGGCACCGGCGAGCGCGCTCCCGAGGTCGCCCGCGCCTACGTCACGGCGTTGCGTGACTTGCTCAAGGCTCTCGGCGTTTCCGACGTCAGGATGGACCAGGGTTCGCTGCGATGTGACGCGAACGTGTCGCTGATGAAGATCGGCGCCAAGGAGTTCGGTACGCGTACCGAGACGAAGAACGTCAACTCGCTGAAGAGCGTCGAAGTTGCTGTTCGCTACGAAATGCGCCGTCAGGCAGCGGTTTTGAACGCCGGCGCCGAAGTCGTCCAGGAGACACGGCATTTCCAGGAGGCCGACGGGACGACGTCCGCTGGGCGTCGCAAGGAGACCGCCGAGGACTACCGCTATTTCCCCGAGCCCGACCTGGAACCCGTTGCCCCCGATGCGGAGTGGATCGAGGAGCTCCGTACGACCATTCCCGAGCTGCCGTGGCTGCGTCGTGCGCGCATCCAGGAGGAGTGGGCGCTGTCCAACGAGGTCATGCGCGACCTCGTCAACGCTGGTGCCATCGATCTGATCATCGCCACCGTCGATGCCGGTGCTCCCGCTGCTGCTGCTCGTTCGTGGTGGGTCGCGTATCTGTCCGAGAAGGCGAACGAGCGTGGCGTCGAACTCGACGCGCTGCCCATCACACCCGAGCAGGTAGCGGCCGTGATCGCTCTCGTTGCGGCGGACAAGGTCAACAACAAGGGTGCACGTCAGGTCATCGACGGTCTACTCGCCGGTGAAGGCACTCCCGAGGAGATCATCGCCGCCCGCGGCCTCGGCGTCGTCCGCGACGACTCCGCACTCAAGGAAGCCGTCGACACCGCGCTAGCCGCCAACCCCGACATCGCTGAGAAGATCCGCAGCGGCAAGGTTGCAGCTGCGGGCAAGATCGTCGGCGACGTCATGAAGGCGACGCGCGGGCAAGCCGATGCAGCTCGGGTCCGCGAATTGGTCCTGGAGGCCTGCGCCTGAGGCCTGCGGCTCGTGAGTCCTTTCGGAGGTCGGAACCTCCGAAAGGACTCACGAGCGGCGTAGCCGCCTCGTCCTAATCCGGACCGCCGCCACCGTCTCCGGGTAGCGGTATCCGAACGACTCGATCGTCGTTCGGGCCGGGTTCGCCGCCTGTTTTGTTCACCGTTCCCACCCAGATCGCGCCGTCGGGTCCGGGAGTCGCTCCACCGAGTTGGCCGTACTGATTCTGGGCGAGCAAGGTCGGGGCCGCCGTTATGGAACCCGTGCCCTGGTCGACGGTCATCAGGGCGAGGGCCCTTGCGCCGGTCAATGCGACTGCGACAACGCCACTTCCGGCCGCACATCCCGCGACGCCGGGGCGGTCTGGCCACGTCCATGCCGACGAGACGGCGCCCTCCGGATTCACCTTCTGCAGACGATCTTCGACGCCTGTGCGGTCGGTGACCCAGATCGTTCCACCCGGTTCCAGGCATACGTCACCGGCAACGCCGATGCCAGACACGACAACTCGAGGTGTGGCGGGTTGGCCGACGTTGGGCCGATCGAGGCGTAACAGTTTGCCAGCGAGCGAGCCGGGATCGGCTGCGGCAGCTGGGTTTCCGGCGTCGCCCGTCAGCACGACAAGTTCGTTCTCGTTGACGAAGTCGAGCGCCCCAGCGTTGCCGGTCGCGCCGCGCGGAATGCCTTCGAGCACTGGCTTGGGTGTGTCGCCCGCGGCGATTCGAACGACACGATTGTCGCTGCCGGTTGTGATGTAGGCGTAGATCAAGCCGTCTTCGAGGAACGTCGGCGAGAGTGCCAAGTCCAGCAGTCCACCGTCGCTCGACCCGTCGACGTCGATGCGGGCGATTTCCGCGGCAGGCTGTTCGGGTGCGACGCGCAGGATGCGGCCGGTGCGCCGTTCGGCGATGAGCGCGCCCGAGCCGTCGGGCAGCACGACTATTCCGCCCGTCGTGTCCAGGCAGGTCGCGACGACGTTGGGGTCCGGATCGATGCACGGCCCGCTCGGACGTGGTGGGCGTGAGGTCGACGTCGGTGGTTTGTCGGTGCGTGGGCCGACCTCGGCGGGCCCCGCGGTCGGCTCTGGGCTGAACGGGCTGGACGCAGCGTCGTCGAAGCGTGCGCATCCCGTCAGGACGAGCAGGAGCAGGGCGGACACGGCGGTGACTCCGCGTCGCCTGCGTGCGGGCCGCATTCGCGCCCCCGGTGAAGCCAACGTCATGGCTTCACGTTACGGAAGCAACACTGCGCGTGCGTGAAAGGGGTCCGCCGAGAACATCGTGCGAGGAAACGTTCGCCAGAGATCGAATCGGCGCGTCGGCATGGTAAAGACGCTGAGACAACGGATGCGAGACCTAGTCTCGATGCGTGACCGAAACGCCACGGGATAAGTCGGATCTGCCTGCCGACGTGCCGCCGACCGGACGCGCCGCGGGGAGTCCGTACGACGAGCCGACCGAGAAAATACCGGTTGCGGGTCGCAACTTTCCGCAGACCGACGACGATCTCGACATCGATCCGACGCAACAGCTACCGACCTATCGGCCCGACTTCGACGACGAACCAAGTCGTAAGCAATACGCGTTCGAGGACTCGTCGCCCTCGATACCCATGCAGAAGCAGTACGCATTCGAACCCGACTCGAGCGCGGCCCCCGCCGCGGCCGTTGCGACGAAAACGCGCAGGCGCAACAGGCAGGTCGACGAGGACGAACTGCGCGGGAGGGGCACCCTCGATCTGGGACTGCTGCTGCTCCGCGTCGGTGTCGGCGCATTGTTCGTTTTTCATGGCCTGCAGAAACTGACCGGGTGGTGGGGTGGACCGGGTCTGGACGGCATGCGTGACGCACTCGACGCGATGGGCTGGGAGCAGCCGCGTCTGTGCGCGATTCTGCTCACAGTCGGGGAGTTGGCGGGCGGTTCGCTGCTGATCCTCGGGCTCGCAACACCGTTGGCCGCGGGCGCTGTGCTCGCCGTGATCATCGACGCGTGGTTGGCACGACAGAGCGCTGAGCACGGGCTGCAGTTCACGGCGCCGAACGGGCCCGAATACGAGACGCTGCTCATGATCGGCGCAGCGGCCATCATTCTGACCGGTCCAGGCAAGTACGCGGTGGACGGTGGCCGTGGCTGGGCGACGCGGCCCTACGTCGGGTCGCTTCTTGCCCTCTTCGCAGCCATTGCTGCCGCCGCGTGCACGTGGATCTTCCTGCGCGGGGGAAATCCCTTCGTCTGACCGCCGAGTGCATAGCTGTTCAGGGAAAACGACTCGAATCTGCCTGCACAGCTATGCGCTCGACGCATCACGGAATTCTGCGCACCGCACCCTTGTCCGCCGACGAGGCGAGCACTGCGTAGGCGCGTAATGCCGTCGTGACTGTTCGCTCCCGACCGACCGGCTGCCACGGCCGCTCCGAGGCCTCCATCTTGGCTCGTCGCTCGGCGAGCACCTCGTCGTCGACAAGGAGCTCCAACCGGCGGGTCACGACGTCGATCAACACCTGATCACCGTCTTGCACAAGGCCGATCGCACCGCCACCCGCAGCTTCGGGGGAGATGTGGCCGACCGAAATGCCCGACGAACCACCGGAGAAGCGGCCGTCGGTGATGAGGGCGCACTTGCGGCCGAGGCCCGAACCTTTGAGGAATGCGGTCGGGTGCAGCATCTCCTGCATGCCGGGCCCGCCCGCGGGTCCCTCGTATCTGACGACGAGCACGTCGCCAGGCTGGATCTTCTTGCCGAGGATCACCGAGACCGCTTCCTCCTGGGATTCGACGACGCGCGCCGGACCCTGGAAGTTCCACAGTTCTTCGTCGATGCCCGCGGTCTTGATGATCGCGCCGTCGGGTGCGAGGTTGCCGCGCAGCACGGCTAGTCCACCTTCGACGGTGTACTTGTGGTCGAAGTCGCGGATGCACCCACCGGCCGCGTCGAGGTCGAGCGAGGACCAGCGGTTGTCGGTCGAGAACGGCTCCACGGTACGGACCCCTCCCGGAGCCGCGTGGAACAGTTCGACCGCTTCGCCGGATGCCTTGCCGGAGCGGATGTCCCAGGTGTCGAGCCACTCGTCGAAACTGGCCGTATGCACGGTCGAGACGTCGGTCTCCAACAGTCCGGCACGGCGGAGTTCACCGAGGATCGCGGGGATTCCGCCGGCGCGGTGCACGTCCTCCATGTGGTAATCGGAGTTGGGCGAGACCTTCGACAGGCACGGAACACCGCGACTGATGGAGTCGATCTCGGCGAGGTCGAAGCCGTGCACCTCGCCCTCCTGCGCTGCCGCAAGGATGTGCAACACCGTGTTGGTCGACCCGCCCATTGCCACATCGAGCGCCATCGCATTGCGAAAAGCCTTGTGTGTAGCGATGTTTCGAGGCAGGACGCTCGCGTCGTCGTCGCGGTAGAACTTGAGCGCTGCCTCGACGACGGTGGTTCCCGCTCGTTCGAAGAGAGCGTGGCGTGCGACGTGGGTCGCAAGGGTGGAACCGTTGCCGGGCAATGCAAGTCCGAGTGCCTCGGTGAGGCAGTTCATCGAGTTGGCAGTGAACATGCCCGAGCACGAGCCACACGTCGGGCACGCGCTGCGCTCCACTTCCGACAACCCGTCTTCGGACACCGCATCGTTGGCGCTCGCGGAGATCGCGGTGATGAGGTCGGTAGGGGCCTGTGCGACGCCGCCGACGACCACTGCCTTGCCTGCCTCCATCGGTCCGCCCGAGACGAACACCGTCGGAACGTTCAGTCGCATAGCGGCATTGAGCATTCCGGGTGTGATCTTGTCGCAGTTGGAGATGCACACGAGTGCGTCGGCGGTGTGCGCGTTGACCATGTATTCGACCGAGTCGGCGATGATCTCGCGACTCGGCAGCGAGTAGAGCATGCCGCCGTGGCCCATCGCGATACCGTCGTCGACCGCGATGGTGTGGAACTCGCGAGGCACGCCACCCGCAGCGCGGACGGCGTCGGCGACGATCTCGCCGACGTTCTTCAGATGCACATGTCCGGGTACGAACTGCGTGTACGAGTTCGCGATCGCAACGATCGGCTTACCGAAATCGGAGTCGGTCATTCCTGTGGCACGCCACAGCGCGCGTGCGCCTGCTGCGTTGCGGCCGACCGTTGTCGTACGTGATCTGAGTGGAGGCATAGCGACCTTCTTCGGATAGAGCATGCACTGACGGAGCGCGCGCGGATGCCGAGGGCCCGATACCGGTTACTCGGATGAGCGCGGTGACTCCGAATTCTCTTCCGGGTCCGAATCATGGTTCGACTCGACGACGTCCGGGACTGCGGCATACGGATCGGGGATTCGCCCGCCCGAGGCCTCTGCCAATTCTTGCAGACGATCGAAACCTACGGCAGGCAGGACGCTTTCCTTGCCGCTGATCAGGTCCGCCCGTGCCCAGCCGCGTTTCGGGAATCGCACGCCCTTGATGTCGGTCCACGGGATCGATTTGGCAGCGAACACACTGCGGGTCTCGAGACCCGACGAGGTGACGGTGGTCTGGTTTCGCAAAATCCACACCGTCACGCTGATCGGCAACAGGAACAGCCAGCCGAGCGCAGCGGGCCAGCCGAGGGCGGGAAAGCTGACGCAGATCAGCAGCATGAACGCCGCGACCAGGGAAAGTCGGGTGATTCTTATGACATATGGTGCCTGCTCGACCGCAGCCCCGTCGACATTGTTGCCGTCGGCAGTGTGGGACGATGACTGTGGTGGCACGGACTTATGCGGTGATGACACACCACCATCTTCGCATTACAACGGATTGTTCCCACATAATGGGACGGCGTCGTCACAGGTTTGACTCTTCGGCGTACTCACGCCTACCGTCGAGCGCGTGAAAAGAAATGAGTTGCTCGTAATCGGCCGGCGCGTCTGCGCGTGAAGGCAACAGCCTGAGTCGATTATCAACTCGCACGCATGACGCGCCACCCTCGAACAGCATGGCTGTCGAGGGCTTTTTGCTGTTAAGGGCAATTTCCGGATCCGACCCGCCCAGAGCTCGAGACCTGATCAGTACAACGCGACGCACGAAGGAAGCACCAAAGTGAGCGCACCCACCGCACGACCGGGGCCGACAACCCGCAGGTCGACGCCATCGGCTCCCCAGTCGACCCCAGCGGCACCAGCCGCATCGCCGATCAACCGCCGTCAGCTTCCGCCCGAGCGTGTCACGGGCGCGCAGTCGGTCGTTCGCGCGCTCGAGGAACTCGACGTCGACGTGGTATTCGGCATTCCGGGTGGTGCGGTACTTCCTGTCTACGACCCCCTCTTCGATTCGAAGAAGGTCCGCCACGTGCTCGTTCGCCACGAGCAGGGTGCAGGCCACGCCGCAACCGGCTACGCGCAGTCCTCCGGAAAGGTCGGCGTCTGCATGGCGACGTCCGGGCCGGGAGCGACCAACCTCGTCACCCCGATCGCCGACGCCAACATGGATTCGGTCCCGATCGTTGCCATCACAGGTCAGGTCCCGCGGCCGATGATCGGCACCGACGCTTTCCAGGAAGCCGACATCTCCGGCATCACCATGCCGATCACGAAGCACAACTTCCTGATCACCGACGGCGTCGACATCCCGCGGATCATGGCCGAGGCGTTCTACCTGGCCTCGTCGGGTCGTCCGGGCCCGGTGCTCGTCGACATCCCGAAGGACGTGCTGCAGGCGCAGACCACGTTCACGTGGCCGCCCGAAATGCGGCTGCCCGGCTACCGTCCGGTCACCAAGCCCCACGGCAAGCAGGTTCGCGAAGCAGCACGGCTGATCATGGACGCGAAGGCACCGGTGCTCTACGTCGGTGGTGGCGTCATCAAGTCCGACTCCTCACCCGAGCTGTTGGAACTAGCCGAGTTGACCGGCATCCCAGTCGTCACCACGTTGATGGCGCGCGGTGCGTTCCCGGACAGCCACGATCTGAACTGCGGCATGCCAGGCATGCACGGAACGGTTGCCGCCGTCGCTGCGCTGCAGCGCAGCGACCTGCTGATCACGCTCGGTGCCCGCTTCGACGATCGGGTGACCGGTCGTCTCGACTCCTTCGCACCGGATGCGAAGGTCATCCACGCCGACATCGACCCGGCCGAGATCGGCAAGAATCGCCACGCGCACGTGCCGATCGTCGGTGACTGCCGCGAGGTGATCTCCGAGCTGATCGAGGCGATCCGCGCCGACCAGGCGACCGGTTCGAAGATCGAGATCAGCAAGTGGTGGGAGTACCTCGACGGTGTTCGCAAGAGCTACCCGCTCGGCTGGGATCGCCCGGCCGACGGTTCGCTTTCACCCGAATTCGTGATCTCCGAGATCGGACGCCTCGCCGGACCGGACGCGGTCTACTGCGCGGGCGTCGGCCAGCACCAGATGTGGGCCGCACAGTTCATCCGCTACGAGAAGCCGCGTACCTGGCTCAACTCGGGTGGTCTCGGCACGATGGGCTACGCCGTTCCCGCTGCCATGGGCGCCAAGATGGGCACACCCGAAAAAGAGGTGTGGGCGATCGACGGCGACGGCTGCTTCCAGATGACCAATCAGGAACTGGCCACCTGCACCGTCGAAGGCATCCCGATCAAGGTCGCCGTTATCAACAACGGCAACCTCGGCATGGTCCGGCAGTGGCAGACCCTCTTCTACGAGGAGCGCTACTCCCAGACCGACCTCGGCACCCACTCGCTGCGGATCCCCGACTTCGTGAAGCTCGCGGATGCCTACGGCTGCCACGGCATTCGCGTCGAGCGTGAAGAAGACGTCGAAGCCGCAATCCGCGAGGCACAGTCGATCAACGACAAGCCTGTCGTCATCGACTTCATCGTCGGCGCCGACGCCCAGGTGTGGCCGATGGTCGCCGCAGGCACGAGCAACGACGAGATCATGGCGGCCAGGGGCATCCGGCCGTTGTTCGACGACGACGAACTTGTTGCGGAGCCGTCGGTCATCCACGCCGCGATGGACCGACCCCAAGCAGTGCAGGAGGATACGAAGTGAGGACGAGCCACACGCTCAGCGTGCTCGTCGAGGACAAGCCCGGAGTGTTGGCCAGGGTGGCCGCTCTGTTCTCGCGCCGCGGATTCAATATCGAATCACTTGCGGTGGGGGGCACGGAGATTCCGGATATCTCGCGCATGACGATCGTCGTGACCGTCGAGGATTCGCCGCTCGAACAGGTGACGAAGCAGCTCAACAAGCTGATCAACGTGATCAAGATCGTCGAGCAGGACACCGACACCTCGGTTGCTCGCGAACTGATTCTCGTCAAGGTCCGCGCCGATGCCAGCGTGCGGACCGCCGTCATCGAGGCAGTTACGCTCTTTCGCGCGAAGGTCATCGACGTGTCACCCGACGCGTTGACCATCGAGGCGACCGGCACCCGGTCGAAGCTCGATGCGTTGCTGCGAATGCTCGAACCGTTCGGAATTCGAGAGATCGTGCAGTCCGGAGTTGTCGCAGTCGGGCGTGGACACAAGTCCATCACCGCAGCGCGCTAAAAGCTTTTTCTGAAAACGTCAGCACAGCACACGTTCACAGTTGTAAATGGAGAAGGGAAACCAACCAAAGTGGCAGTCGAGATGTTCTACGACGACGATGCCGATCTGTCGATCATCCAGGGCCGCAAGGTCGCGGTGATCGGCTACGGAAGCCAAGGGCACGCGCATTCGCTGAGCCTGCGTGATTCCGGTGTCGAGGTCCGCGTCGGCCTGAAGGAAGGCTCGAACTCGCGGGCGAAGGCCGAAGAGCAGGGCCTCACCGTCGGCACGCCTGCCGAGGTTTCCGAGTGGGCAGACGTCATCATGGTGCTCGCACCGGACACCGCTCAGGCTGCCATCTTCAAGGAAGACATCGAGCCGAACCTGAAGGACGGCGACGCCCTCTTCTTCGGACACGGTCTGAACATCCACTTCAAGCTGATCGAGGCTCCGGCCAACGTCACCGTCGGCATGGTCGCGCCGAAGGGCCCCGGCCATCTCGTGCGTCGTCAGTTCGTCGACGGCAAGGGCGTTCCGGCACTCATCGCCATCGACCAGGACCCCAAGGGCGAGGGCCAGGCGCTTGCTCTTTCGTGGGCCAAGGGCATCGGCGGCACCCGCGCGGGCGTCATCAAGACCACGTTCAAGGAAGAGACCGAGACCGACCTCTTCGGTGAGCAGGCCGTGCTCTGCGGTGGCACCGAAGAACTGGTCAAGACGGGCTTCGAGGTGATGGTCGAGGCCGGCTACGCGCCCGAGATGGCGTACTTCGAGGTGCTGCACGAGCTCAAGCTCATCGTCGACCTCATGTACGAGGGTGGCATCGCCCGCATGAACTACTCGGTGTCCGACACCGCGGAGTTCGGCGGCTACCTCTCGGGTCCGCGCGTCATCGACGCAGGCACCAAGGAGCGGATGAAGGCGATTCTGGCCGACATCCAGTCCGGCGAGTTCACCCGTCGCCTCGTCGCGAACGTCGAGAACGGCAACACCGAACTCGAAGGTCTGCGCAAGGCGAATGCCGAGCACCCCATCGAGGTCACCGGCAAGCAGCTGCGTGGACTCATGAGCTGGGTCGATCGTCCGATCACCGAGACCGCATAGGGCGCACACGCCCTGTGCGCGGTTGACGGGTCCATGGACCCGTCAACCGCGCACAACCTCGAAGCTAAGCTGTTCAACGAATTCGCCACGCCTACTCGGGAGTCCATCACGTGAGCCAGCCAGGCCGCCCCATTGTCCTGATCGCCGACAAGCTTGCCCAGTCGACCGTGGAGGCGCTTGGAGACGGCGTCGAGGTTCGCTGGGTCGACGGTCCTGATCGCCCCGCCCTCATCGCGGCCGTTCCTGAGGCCGACGCGTTGCTGGTTCGTTCGGCGACGACCGTCGATGCCGAAGTTCTCGCCGCCGGAACCAATTTGAAGATCGTCGCTCGCGCCGGTGTCGGACTCGACAACGTCGACGTGCCCGCGGCGACCGAGCGTGGTGTGCTCGTCGTCAACGCACCGACCTCCAACATCCACACCGCCGCTGAGCATGCGGTGACCCTGCTGCTCGCCGCAGCGCGCCAGATCCCCGCCGCCGACGCCACGCTGCGTGAACACACCTGGCAGCGCAGCAAGTTCAACGGTGTCGAGATCTTCGGTAAGACCGTCGGCGTCGTCGGCCTCGGCCGGATCGGGCAGCTCTTCGCTGCGCGACTCGCCGCGTTCGAAACCCACGTCATCGCGTACGACCCCTACGTTTCGCCTGCCCGCGCGGCTCAGATCGGCATCGAGCTGGTCAGCCTCGACGAGCTGCTTTCCCGCGCCGACCTCATTTCCGTCCACCTGCCGAAGACCCCCGAGACGAAGGGGATCATCGGCAAGGAGAACCTCGCCAAGACGAAGCCCGGCGTCGTGATCGTCAATGCCGCTCGCGGCGGACTCGTCGACGAGGCCGCACTCGCGGAGGCCATCAAGTCCGGTCACGTGCGCGCCGCTGGTCTCGACGTGTTCGAAACCGAGCCCTGCACGGACAGCCCGCTTTTCGAGTTGCCGCAGGTCGTCGTGACGCCGCACCTCGGTGCGTCGACGAGCGAGGCGCAGGACCGTGCGGGTACCGACGTTGCGAAGTCCGTATTGCTTGCTCTTGCAGGCGAATTCGTTCCCGACGCCGTCAACGTCTCCGGTGGCGCGGTCGGCGAGGAAGTCGCGCCGTGGCTCGAGATCGTCCGCAAGCAGGGCGTTCTGCTCGGTGCGCTGTCGAAGGAACTTCCGGTCAGTATCTCCGTAGATGTGCTGGGGGAGTTGGCGTCCGAGGACGTCGAGATCCTGAAGCTGTCGGCACTCCGCGGACTGTTCTCTGCTGTCATCGAAGATGCCGTCACGTTCGTCAACGCGCCGTCGCTCGCCGCCGAGCGTGGTGTCACTGCCGAGCTCACCAAGGCATCGGAGAGCCCCAACCATCGCAGCGTCGCCGACCTGCGCGCTGTCTACGGCGACGGTTCGGTCATCAACGTGTCGGGCACGCTCACCGGACCCAAGCAGGTCCAGAAGATCGTGAACATCAACGGCCGCAACTTCGATCTGCGCGCCGAAGGCCTCAACCTCGTTGTCCACTACAACGACGAGCCCGGCGCGCTCGGCAAGATCGGCACCCTGCTCGGCGAAGCCGGCATCGACATCCAGGCCGCACAGCTGAGTCAGGACGCCGAAGGTCCGGGCGCGATCATTCTGCTCCGCATCGACCGCACGGTGCCCGGTGAGGTCGAAGCTGCGATCACAGCAGCCGTCGGCGCTTCGATGATCGAGCTCGTCGACCTGTCCTGAGCTGGAACAATCAAGTGAGGCAACAGCTATGAAGCTTGCCGTTATTTCCGGCGACGGCATCGGTCCCGAGGTCGTCACCGAGGCACTGAAGTCGCTGCGCGTTGTGGTGCCCGACGTCGATACGACGGAGTACGACCTCGGCGCTCGGCGTTACAACGCGACGGGCGAACTGCTACCCGATTCGGTGTTGGCCGAACTGCGTCAGCACGAGGCGATTCTGCTCGGCGCCATCGGCGATCCGTCGGTGCAGAGCGGTGTACTCGAACGAGGTCTGTTGCTGCGGGCCAGGTTTGCTCTCGATCATCATGTGAACCTGCGCCCGTCGAAGTTGTTCCCCGGTGTCGTCGGACCGTTGAACGGCAATCCGGCGATCGACTTCCTCGTGGTCCGCGAGGGCACCGAAGGTCCGTACACCGGTACCGGTGGCGCAATTCGGGTCGGCACGCCGCACGAGGTTGCCACCGAGGTCAGCACCAACACCCGCTTCGGCGTGGAACGTGTTGTGCGGTATGCGTTTGCGAAGGCTCAGGCTCGCCGCAAGCACGTCACACTCGTGCACAAGACGAACGTCCTCACGTTCGCAGGCTCGCTGTGGCAGCGGACGGTCGACGAAGTTGCAGCCGAGTTCGCTGACGTCGAGGTTGCCTACCAGCACATCGATGCAGCGACGATCCACATGGTGACCGATCCCGGCCGCTTCGACGTGATCGTCACCGACAACCTTTTCGGCGACATCATCACCGACCTCGCCGCCGCGGTTACGGGCGGAATCGGTTTGGCCGCAAGCGGAAACATCGACGCGACCGGTACGAACCCGAGCATGTTCGAACCGGTACACGGCAGCGCGCCCGACATTGCCGGGCAGTCCAAGGCCGATCCGACGGCAGCCATTCTGTCCGTGTCGTTGTTGCTCGATCACCTCGGTCGCACAGCGGAGGCCGCCAGGGTCGCCGATGCGGTCGCCGCGGACCTCGCCTCGCGGGAACCCGGTGCGGCGATCAACACGGTCGAGGTCGGCGACCGCATCGCAGCGTCGCTCTAGGTTGTCGCGGCCGCTGGATCTTTCGGAACCAGCGGCACCGCGATTGCGGCGATCAGTGCCGTGACGAGCCACATCGTCGGATAGTTCGTGGCGACGATCAGCGTGCCGAACAACGGTGGTACGGCTGACGAGGCCAAATTCTGCCCGGTGTTCTGGATACCGAGACCTCTTCCGCTCCAATAGGGTCCGGCTATTTCGGCGACAGCTGTGAACGCGAGACCGTTGTCGGCGACAGTGACGACCGACGCGATCACCAGAATCGGGATCGCGACCGTCCAGTCGATCCAGTCGGTCAAGGCAAGCGCGGCCATCGTCGTGGCTGCCGCGATTGCGACGTAGCGCAGTGGTCGCATCCTGCTGCCCAACAGATCCGACCATGCGCCTGCGCCGATTCGACCCGCCGCTCCGAGCAACTGGGTACCCGTGACCAAGGCGCCCGCGGCGGTCAGCGACCAACCGCGGTCCTGTGTGAGCCAGACGAGAGCGAACGTCCACACCGCGGCCTGGGGAACGACGAGCAACACCGAGACGGAGTGGATTCGCAGGAGCGTCGAATCGCCGCGGTAGGGGTTGTTCAGCAGGCCCGACTTTGCGGCGTCGACCTTGGACGGTCGGGGTGGGTCGATGATTCCGATGCCGCAGCCGATTGCGGCGATCGCGGCCATCACGGCAGGAACGGCGAGTGCGGCGGGCACACCGTGTGCCGCGGCGACCGTGGGAATCGCGAGCGCGCCGATCGCGACGCCGAGTGGTTGGGACATCTGTCTGATGCCCATGGCGAACCCGCGTCGATTGACGGGGAACCAGCCGACGACGACGCGTCCACTTGCGGAATTGGTACTTGCGGCGGCGATTCCACCCAGCAACAGGAAGGCGCCGAGCGCAATGTAGGAGGACGTGAAGACGGCTGCTGTCGCGGCAAGGCACATCGATCCCAACCCGATGACGAGGACGCGTCGCTCGCCGATTCTGTCGACGACGACGCCCCACGCGATCAGGGCGAGCACGATTCCGACGGTCGGCATGGCCACGAGCAGACCTGCCATCGGAAGGCTGAGTCCGTCGGCGTGCAACGCAGGTATCAGAAAGGCGGAGCCGTGCACGAACAGCGAACTCGTGGATTGGCCGAAGACGCCGAGCGCGAGCATGGACCATTTGCGAGTGCTACCGACTTCTCCGGTGTGGTCCATGCTGCCTCGTTTCGGTGCTGCTTCTGCGTCTCACTATATGGGACACAAGTCCTACAATATGGATATGGTGTCGACACTACACCCGAAGTCGACGGACCTCGACGCCGATAACGGGTGCGCTACCTCGGTCGATAGACTTCACCCATGCGCCTTGGTCGAATTGCCAGTCCGGACGGTGTCGCCTTCGTGAGTATCGAGGGTGACGGCGACGAACGGATTGCAAAGGAAATCGCCGAACATCCCTTCGGTACTCCCACGTTCACGGGACGGTCCTGGCCGCTCGCCGATGTTCGCCTGCTCGCTCCGATCCTCGCAAGCAAGGTGATCTGCATCGGAAAGAACTATGCGGCCCATGCTGCGGAGATGGGCGGCGAGGCGCCGAAGGATCCGGTGATCTTCCTCAAGCCGAACACTGCGATCGTCGGCCCGAATGCGCCTATTCTGTTGCCTGCCAACTCGAATCAGGTCGACTACGAGGGTGAGCTTGCCGTCGTCATCGGACGGCCGTGCAAAGACGTCGCCGCGGCGAAAGCTCTCGACGTGATACTCGGCTACACGGTTGCAAACGACGTGACCGCGCGCGATCACCAGCGTCACGACGGTCAGTGGACGCGCGGCAAGAGCTACGACACGTTTTGCCCGCTCGGTCCCTGGATCGAAACGAACATCGATGCTTCCGATCTCCAGATCACGACCGAGCTCGACGGCGTCGTGAAGCAGAACAGCCGCACATCCCTTTTCCTGCACGACATTCCGAAGATCATCGAATGGATCAGCAGTGTGATGACACTGCTACCCGGTGACGTGATTCTCACCGGCACGCCCGAGGGTGTCGGTCCTATCGAAGCTGGACAGACCGTGTCGGTCACGATCGAGGGCATCGGAACCCTCAGCAATCCGGCTGCTGCCAAGAAGGGCAAGTAATGACCACACCTGCTGTCCGCGTTCGCTTTTGCCCGTCACCGACGGGGACGCCCCACGTCGGACTTGTGCGCACCGCACTGTTCAACTGGGCCTTCGCGCGTCATCACGGCGGTACGTTCGTCTTCCGCGTCGAGGACACCGACGCAGCACGCAACACCGAAGAGTCCTACCAGGCGATTCTCGACGCGTTGCGCTGGCTCGGACTCGATTGGGACGAGGGCCCCGAAATCGGTGGACCCTTCGAGCCGTACCTGCAATCGCAGCGCCGCGGACTCCATCTCGACGTCGTCGCGAAGTTGCTGGAGGCGGGGGAGGCGTACGAATCCTTCTCCACGCCAGAGGAAGTCGAAGCGCGCCACAAGGCTGCCGGACGCGATCCGAAACTCGGCTACGACAACTTCGACCGCGAGCTCACCGCAGAGCAGCGCCAGCAGTTCCTCGACGAAGGGCGCGGTGCCGTCGTCCGACTGCGGATGCCCGATCACGACCTCTCCTGGACCGACCTCGTGCGCGGCGAAACGACGTTCCGCGCCGGGACGGTTCCGGACTTCGCATTGACCCGTGGCAACGGCGAACCGCTGTACACACTCGTCAACCCTGTCGACGACGCAATGATGAAGATCACACACGTGCTGCGGGGCGAGGACATCTTGTCCTCTACGCCAAGGCAATTGGCGCTGTACGAGGCGCTGCAACGGATCGGTGTCGCCGACTTCACACCCGAGTTCGGGCACCTACCGTTCGTCATGGGTCAGGGCAACAAGAAACTGTCGAAGCGTGATCCCGAGTCCAGCCTTTTCGTTCACCGCGACCGCGGCTACATTCCGGAAGGTCTGCTCAACTACCTCGCGCTGCTCGGCTGGAGCATCGCCGAGGATCGTGACGTGTTCTCACTCGGCGAGATGGTCGTAGCGTTCGACGTGTCGAAGGTCAATTCCAATCCGGCCAGATTCGACATCAAGAAGGCCGACTCCATCAACGCCGAGCACATTCGGTTGGTGGATCCGGCCGATTTCACCGCCAGGTTGCGCGCGTTCCTGGTCGAGCACGGCCACATTTCGGACGACGTCGACGCCGAAGTGTTCGCCACCGCAGCGGAGTTGGTGCAAACCCGCATCGTCGTCCTCTCCGATGCGTGGGATCTGTTGAAGTTTCTTTATGTCGACGACTCGGACTTCGCGATCGATCCAGCGGCGGCAGCCAAGAATCTCGGCGCCGATTCGGCGCCGGTGCTCGACGCGACCATCACAACGTTGGACGGTGTCACCGAGTGGACGACGCCGCTGCTGGAAACCGCCCTCAAAGAGACGCTGATCGACGAAATGGGTCTCAAGCCGCGCAAGGCATTCGCCCCGGTGCGCGTCGCCGTCACGGGCAGCCACATCAGCCCGCCGCTGTACGAGTCGATGGAATTGCTCGGCAGAGCCAAGACGCTGGCGCGGCTGCGCTCGGCACGGGCGGGCGTTACCGTCGAGCAGTAGTCGAAAAACCTTTGCCGACCTGCTGGTTTGTGGATATCGGGGACCCCTTTGGTACCCTCTTGATCGGCCACAAAGCAGCCTCGCGAGAACCACGGCGAAGCAGGCGGCGAAGGCCATTGGGGTATGGTGTAATTGGCAACACAGCGGTTTCTGGTACCGCCATTCTAGGTTCGAGTCCTGGTACCCCAGCGGTAAGTTGCAGGCGAGAGATCGCCGCAATCGGAGCGATTTTGTCGCCGAGCAATAGCCAGTTAAGCTGGCTGAGCTTTCCACAAGCAGAAGTTCCTGGCCCCGTCGTCTAGCGGCCTAGGACGCCGCCCTCTCAAGGCGGTAGCGCGGGTTCGAATCCCGTCGGGGCTACAACGAGTAAAGGCCCCGTGACCAGCAGAAATGCACGGTCACGGGGTCTTTCTCATTTCCACCACATCACCGTCTGCCCACATTTTGCCCACACTCGACCTGATGACGTCGAGTGCAATGCCCACCGATTCGAGATCGTCGTCGAACAGATCGGCGTACACATCGAGCGTCATCGAGGCTTTCGCGTGGCCCAGCATCCGCTGCACCGCCTTCACCGAAGCGCCGGCGGAGACGGCCAACGACGCCGCGGTGTGCCGCAGCTCGTGTGGCGTGAAGGCCTCCGGACACCGAGCGTCGATCACCGCCTGGTCGAACCACGCCTCGCGAGCAACCTTCGTTCGCAACGGCTTTCCCGCACGCTCGCCCGCGAACAGCAACGACGTTGGCGACCTGCCCGCGAGGATCGGCGAAAGGACGTCGGCGAGAAAACGGGGGAGCGGGACCCACCGATGCTGATAGTCCTTCGGCTCACCCCACGAATGTTTGCCCTCGACGAGCGTCACCGACTTCGTGACGTGCACGCGGCGCCGCAGGAGGTCGACGTCTGCGACGGTGAGCGCCGCCATCTCGCCCCATCGCAGGCCTGTGTACGCGAGCAGCAGCACAAGCGGTCCCCACTCGTCGGACTTCTCGGCGAGCGTCTCTACCTGTGCGGCCGTGAGGTATCGCCGCTTCTTGTGCGCCACCCGGGGAAGGCTCGCCTTGTGTGCCGGGTTGTTCGGAATTCGCTTGTCGCGCACCGCGAGATCGAACACCTGTGAGAGCACTCGGTGGATCTTCGTCACCGATGCCGCAGACTGGGTTTCGATGAGTTCGGTCAGCCAGCCTTGAACATCGACGTAGTCCACGCGGCCGACTGGCGTTGCCTCCCAACGTCCAAGGATGTGTTTGTCGACGATCCCTTGGTATCGCGATCGAGTCGACGGCGTCAGATTCGATTTGCTGTCGAGCCACAACTGCGCCCATTCACCGACGGTGACCTTCGACCGGCTCGGTTCGATGTAGCTGCCGTCGTCCTTACTGACCTCGACGCGGTTAGCGAAACCTTCGGCGGCCTTCTTAGTCAGGAAGCCGCGCTTATCGGTCTGCCGGCCATCGGGCATTCGGTAGCGGACGCGGTACCGCTTACCCTTCGCCGTCTCGTACGCGGAGACGGTCGCCATCAGCTCGCCCGTCGTACTCGAGCGCGGCTGTCACGCAGGCGCCGTAAACGATTGACGAGCACGGGATTTGCGGCGAGCGCCTCCGGCTCGTCGAGCAGCTCGTTCAAATGCGAGTAGTAGCGGACGGCGGACATATCGAATGTCTCGCGGATCGCTTCCTCTTTCGCGCTCGCCTGGTTCCAGTACTTCGCCTCGAACGTGAGGATCATGCTTTGCAGCGGGCTCATGGCTGCCGCCTTTCTGCGCGTCGTTCTATCTCCACGAGTAGTGCCGACAGTTGGATCCGGTCGGCGAGGGCTTCGTCCACGCTGTCGCCGATCAGGTGCGCCCGTTCGCTCTCGGTGAGGTTGGCGACAGCTTCGATCAACTCGTCGTCGGTCATGCCCTCGGGCGTCATGGCTGCCGCCTCTCGATCTCAGCGTCGATGTACCTGCGCTCATCATCGGTAAGGTTCTGCACGCGCGTCCGCAGTGTGGGCAGATCCACCCAGAGTTCGACCGCAGTCTCCGCGTCGACGCGGTGACGGTTCCACGCGAGCGCGTCGATTAAGGCGTCGAGTTCAATGAGTCGCCGCGCGGTGATCCGCTCGACTATCCGCTCCTCTTTCGGTCCGAGATACGGATCGTCAGGCACGGGGCCGCGCTCTGCGTGCACGATCTCGTGGGTGAGCGTGCAGCGTCGCTCGGCCTGGTTCGACGTGCAGTCGATGTCGATTCCGTCGACGGTCCAGCCGCCGAGGCATCCGAGGTCAACGCGATCGGGGTACGCCACCGCTACGTGCGGGTAACGATCTCGAAGGTGTCGCCACGGGTGCCACTTGGTCATGCTCGACAGCGTGGATCAAGGGTCCGACAAAGTACATCGTTGTGATTACCCGGAAGACTCAGCCTGCGTCGGCGGTGTGGGCTCGCTAGCTGGCGGTTGTGGGTTCGACTGGGTAACCGTACGGATCATCTCCTTGCCGACCTGCATTGCTGGGATGATGATCGCCGCAAGCGCCAGCCATTGGCCGAGGATCATGCCGGTTATGGCTATACCAAGGGCGACGACACTCAGCGACCAGGAGGAATTTGTCACAAGGGCGGACAGCATCAGGACGGTTCGTCCGAACCGGGATCTTGGCTCTCGTCCTCGGGAGCGGTCGTCAATCGACGTCGCTTGCGCTCCTCCGTCTCACCCTTGCGGGCCGCGCCGGCTAAGTCCGCGAGATCGCCATCCCATCCGTTCTCGACGGCAACCCGGTCGCGATGCGAGGGAAGTGGCCGAAGGTTGGTTAGACCCGCATCTGCCGGGGTCGACGGTTCGTCAATGGGCTCGCCTTGATTCGACCGAGTCAGGGCGTCGGCCTTGTCGTTCGCGATTGCACGGACGACTGCGACTACAGCGTCGCGTTGTTGTGCGGTCAACAAGTCGGAGTTAACCGGGAGCATCGTCGCGAGTTCCGACCGTTGCTGGCGCACGTCTAGCCCAATCGACCTCGCGGCCGCGAGAACTACAGCGGCAATGTCGACCTCGATTGCGTCAGCGATCGCCTGCAGCGTCGCTGGTTCGGGGAACTCCGCGATCCGCACGCCGGACCCGAGCTGCTGCCAGCGTTGGGCGGTCAGGACATCATCGGCACGCGCCGCAAGGTTGCGGTAGGACCACCCGCGGCCGTCCTTCTGTCTGGTTATCAACTCGGCAAGTGTGGGCACAGATGAAGGTTGCGATGGCACGCCCGAATCTGGCAACACAAGCTCCTGATCATCTGCCTACGCGAAAAACGTGGCGCCACGCGTTTTAGCGCCTACCAATTGACACCCCAAAGTGTGCCCTATACCCGCAGGCTGCGGAACTACACCGCTGTCATTTCTTGACACCTGCCTACCAGTAGGCGCTATATTCCTGCTTAGTACTTGACGGATAGGCGCCTACTAAGCAGAATGAGAGGCACGAGATGGCCCCGTATCGCCGATGGCCGAAGGGAACCTGGATGAAGCTCAAGAGCCCCGAACTGCTGAGGGCATTCGTCGGTCCCGAGCACAGCAAGAAGATGTCCGGGCGAAAGCTCGCTCGAATCATCGAGAAGCACCCCAGCTTTATTGACCACCTACTCGCCGGTCGTCGCCGTAGCTGCGAACCGAAGACGGCGAATCGCATTGCGGAGGCGCTCGGTCTCCCGGTCGAGATTCTTTTCGATGTCCAGCTGACAAGTGCTGAGCGTGAAGTTGACCAGCGCAGGGCGGTATCGTTCGCATGATCGCCGAGACGGGTGCGGTGCAGTCGCCGTGGATGACCGTTCCAGAGGCCGCGCAGTACGCGCGGTGCGGTCACGGGCTCGTCTATGAGGCATGCCGCACGGGGGAGTTGAAGGCAAACCAAGCCGGTCAGCATGCAGGCCGTCGCGGCAAGTGGCGCATTCACCGCGACGCCATTGACGAGTGGCTCGGCAGCCCCGCGACAACCAAACGACCGCGCCACTTACAGCGGTCGGCATGACCCCGAACGTCCCTGCGCCGGTCGCGGGGATCGCATCGCCGGACGCGACGGCCTTCCACTCTGCCGCGTCCGGCAGTGCGCCAACCAAGCCCTGAAAAACAAAAACGGGCCGCGGCTTCCCTCCGCGACCCGTCGATCCCACCGAGAGGACATCACAGTGAGACAACGTAAGAATACCGCTCGCCATCGCCCCGCAGAAGGTCGCCGAACGCTCGCGCAGATCGTCGCCGACCAGATGCTCACAGAGGCGCAGGTACAGACCATCGTCGACGAGCGCGCAATCTGGGGCCGTCCGAGCGGGGTGACGGCATGAGCGCCACCTCTCTCGACCCTCTGTACAAACTGCCCAAGAGCGCCGCCCTGTACATCGCCGAGCATGGGTGGACGCAAGGCACTGAGGTCGAAGCAGACGGAAGGGTGTGCCTGACGGGCGCTCTGCGGTTGTGCTCCCCGGTTCCCGGTGACGGCTACCTAGCTCGTGCGGTGCTGCGTCGCCGTGGCCGCGCCGAGGGATGGAACGACAAGGGCGGTCGCACGGCGGGCGAGGTGATCGGCTATCTCGCGGAGACTGAGATATCCGACGATGATTTGGCGCTGACGTTCGGCCCGCAGTGGCGGGAGATTGTCGATCAGGTCCGCGCAATCGCGGGCGCAACACCTGCGCAGATAGAGAGGTTGGGCTCTGCTCGAGACGATGCTGCCTGGGGCTCTGCTCGAGCAGCTGCTCTGGGCGCTGCTTGGGGCTCTGCTCGAGACGATGCTGCCTGGGGCTCTGCTCGAGACGCTGCTCGAGACGCTGCTCGGGGCTCTGCTCGAGACGATGCTGCCTGGGGCTCTGCTCGAGCAGCTGCTCTGGGCGCTGCTTGGGGCACTGACGCTGCTCTGGGCGCTGCTTGGGGCACTGACGCTGCTCTGGGCGCTGCTCGGGACGCTGCTCGGGACGCTGCTCGGGCACTATCTGTCCGCGATCTCATCAGCAAAAACGGTTTCACCCAGGAGCACTACGACATCCTGACCGGGCCGTGGCGGAAAGCGATCGGCCCGCTGCACGCTGACGACGCGCCACTGAGCGGGGTGACGGCATGAGCTTCCTATCGCTGGTGTCGCAGTTCGGTCAAGTCCACGTAGACGTCGATCGTGAGGATTGGCGCGACGACGACGAGCCGATCAACGTCTACCTCAAAGATCCCGTCTCGGGCCGATCGTCAAAGCTCTACCTGTCGATCGAGCACGCGACAGTGTTGCATTCCAAACTCGGCGAGGTTCTCGCCCAACTCGTCCCCGCGCATGACGTGGGGATCGCATCGCCGGACGCGACTGCCTTCCACTCGGCCGCGTCCGGCAGTGCGCCAAGCTCCGGGGGTGACGGGAATCCCCCTAGTGGTGCCATCACCAGCCGTCACCCCCGGTCCCAAGCTCAGATAAATGCTGCGTTCTTCAAGCTCGACGAGATTCGCCTACTGCTGCAGCCGGTACTCGACATCAAGACAAGGGCTTTCACACCCGATTCGTTCCAGATGGCTCGCGACATCATGGCGATTGTCGAGGGCAAGTGATGGTCATCCTCGGGCACCTAATTCAACTCGCCGCAGTCGGCGCGCTTCTGTACGGCATCATGCCGTCGAAATGGGGTCAGCGATGAATCTCTACCGGCGTATCGGCTCGGATCGAGTCGACATCGACGGGTTATCCGTCGAGGTATCCACCGTTTTCCTCCCGTTCAACCACCAGTTCATTCCAGGTCTTCCACCGCTGATCTTCGAGACGATGCTGTTCGTCGATGCACCCGATCACGAGTTCGATATGTGGCTCGATCGGTACTCGACGCAAGAGCAAGCCGAAGCTGGACACGCCGCGATCGTCGAGGGCTTGCGCGCCTCGACGACGTTCTCGACTGGGCACAAAAACGCTTGCCGCTGCATGGCATTCGTTGCCGAGCATGTCCGGCCCGTCGACTCCTGTGACAACTGCTTCGCGACTCTCACGGCCGAAGTCGAGGCAGACGCGAAACTCTGCGCCGAGTGTCTGGCGGATGAACTCGCCCTCGACTTCGCGCAGGAGCAAGCCGAGGAACGGTCACGCGAACGAGCGAGGGGCGACCGATGAAAACCGAATGGCTCGAACGCGCGTTGTGCAAAGACCACGATCCCGAACTGTTCTATCCGCTACCAGGCGAGAAGAACAAGGCGCGCGAAGCTGTCGCAGTCTGCAAGCGGAACGCGCTCGATCGCGGTGAGAACGACGGTATTTCAGCAGGACTCGCGCTGCGGCAGTTGACCGCTGCCGCTCGCCGCACCCACCTCGCCGCCATCGCATCGGGCGTGAAGCCGTGAGCCGGTCGTACATGCCCGACGACACGTTCCTCACCGAGTTCCGCCATTTCCGCGCATGCGGATACACCCTGGACGAGATCGCCACAGTCCTCGGGATTCAAGTGAAATCAGTCGAACGTCGACTGCAACGAATGCGCAAGCGCGGCCTGCAGATTGATCACCTCGTCAGCGACGCCTGCACTGTGCTCGACGACGCCGATGCAGTCGGCGAAGCGGCGAATGCGGTAACCGTCGCAGTGCGCGAAATGGACCCGTCCGAGTTGCATCGTTGGATCACCACACAGTGCGAGCTGAGGCCCGCGCGGATGGCGCAGGTAATGATGGCGCTCGGCGCATGGGTCAACATCGAGGACGAGACGACCGTCGCGCGCGGTGATCGCATCGAGTCGCTGAGTATGCCGAGGCGGTCGGCATGATCGAGCCAGGTTCGCCCGAGTGGCTACAGATCATCACGCCGTCGAAGGTCGCCGCGATCCTCGGCGTGAGCCGATGGGAATCGCCCTACCGCCTCTGGCATCGGATGAAGGGACTCGTCCCGCCGGAGCCGCCCGCCGATCGGTTCGACGTCGGACACGCCGCCGAGCAGATGCTCGCAGAGTTGTGGCGGATCCAGAATCCGACGTGGCAACTCTCGCGTGGCGAGGTGCAGATCCGGAACGACTCGTTCGGATTCCCCACTCTCGCAACGATCGACGGTCGGGCTCGTCGCGGTGCGCTGCGCCGAGTCGTCGAGTTCAAGTCGGCCCGAACGCTCGATGACATGGAGATGTGGGGAGACGACTTCACAGGCGATGTCCCCGCCGACTACTTCGCACAGTTGCAGTGGCAGATGCACGTCACCGAGTACACCGACTACGCCGCGCACCTGCTCGCGATGGGGCCGTACTTCAAGCACCGCACGTACGTCGTCGGCTACGAGCCTGATCTCGCCATGCTGATCGAAGAGAAGTGCCGGACGTTTCACGCCTCGCTACTTGCCGACGAGCCGCCCGACCTTGACGACTCGGTGCCGACGTACGAATGCGTTCGGCAGTTGAACCCCAACCTCGAGGACCGCGACGCCGAGATCGACCCGCAGCTCGCCGCCGACTTTCTCGATGCCGACCGTGAGTACCGCGCCCTCGAAGCCGAATACCGCGGACTGAAGACCCGCATCCTCGACGCGATGGGCAACGCCCGCAACGGATTGACCGGCGATCTCAAGGTCGCCCGCCGACAGAACAACGGCAAGGGATCGATCTCTCTCTACGCCAACAAGAAGACACCCACCGATCAACTCAGGGAGCTAATCGCATGACTACCGAACTCGCCGTACAGGATTCGACCAACATCGCACTACCTGAGCCGTCCGACGACGCGATCGGCAGGCTCATGCGCCAAGCCGATGCGATGGGCGCGGCCCGCAAGATCGGCAACGCTCTCGCCGGCACCGCGATGGTGCCCGAGATTTACCAGCAGTATCCCGAGAACAAGAAGGAGAACCCGCAAGCGGCCGACAATGCCGCCGCCGCAATCCTTTACGGCGCAGAACTCGGACTGTCGGCGGTGCAATCGCTACAAAACATCTTCATCGTTCGCGGCAAGCCCGCGGTCTACAGCCGCACGATGGTGGCGCAGGTGCTCGTCGCTGGGCATCGTGTCGAAGAGGTCGAGGCAACACCCACCTCGGTCACCTGGCGCGGCGTGCGTCGCGATACGGGCGCCGAGTTCGTCTCGACGTGGACGATCGAACGGGCGAAGGTGGCCGGATTCCTGAGTAACAAGCTGTACGCCTCGATTCCAACCGAAATGCTGCGGGCGAAGTGCCAGTCCGAAGTGTGCCGAACGATGGCACCCGACGTCCTGCTCGGCATGGCCTTCAGTCGCGAAGACCTCGAACTCGAAGCGCCACCCGTGAAGGTTCGCAGCGAGCGGGTGCGGACGGGTGCAGCGGGACTGCGCGATGCACTCGGCGTCAAAGATGACGAGTCCGTCGCCGAAGCCGCCGCAGCGGACGCCGGGCCGACGCTCATCTCACCCGCGCAGCTGACCAAGTTGCACGCGATGTTCTCCAATGTCGGCCTGACGAATCGTGACGAGGCGCTCGCGTGGTTGTCGAACATCCTCGAACGAGAAGTGGCGACGTCCAAAGACATTCACGCCGACGAGGTCGACCGCCTGTTCGCCGAACTCGAAACTGAACAGCCATGAGTGCCGAGGAGTGGCGGCCCGTCATTGGGTGGGATGGCTACTACGAGGTATCGAATCACGGTCGCGTGCGCAGCGTCTCGCGAGTAGTCCCGCACGCGGCGAAGGTGGCCGTTAGCGTCCGACCCCGACCGTTGAAGCAGACCCCCAACGCGAGGGGTTACATGCAAGTTGGATTGGCGCGTAATAGAACTCACCGCACATCGAAGGTGCACGCGCTCGTCCTATCGGCATTCGTCGGGCCTTGCCCCGTGGGCATGGAGGGGTGCCACGAAGACGGCAACCCGGCGAACAATCAGCTCGACAATCTGCGCTGGGGTACGCATTCGAGCAACGTCAAGGATCAGGTGCGTCACGGAACGCACCACACAGCGCGGCGCACGCACTGCCCGAGTGGGCATGAGTACACACCCGACAACACGATTCGAAAGTCCGGCCGCCGCCACTGTCGCGAGTGCACGCGGATCTATCGACGTAACTACTGGCTCACCAAATCGGCTTAGCGCCAACAAAACTAAGGAGAATTGCTATGGATCGACCATTGATAGATACAGCCCGCGTTCGCTTCTCGGGACTCTCGGCAGAGGACTTCGAGATTCCCGACATCGGCGAGCAAGTGACTTACACGATCAAGGCCACCTGCACGACGCACACCGAACAGGATATGGCGAACGAGGGGACGCGAAGAACCTGCACGATGAAGATCGACCGCGTCGTCGAGGGCATCAGCAAGGCCGTCAATGACGCCGCGAACGGGCAGCTGGCCCTCGTGCCAGATGACGAGTCGGGCGACGAGCAGCCCGGCGACGACAGCGGACTCGGCGCATTCAAGGACGGCCCATCATTCTCGGCGGGTGAGTGATGGTCACCGTCGCCCGACCCCAGAACGCTCGAATCATCCGCGACGGCAAACCGATTCCACTCGAACTCGCCTACGCCGGAGTCGAAGACGACATCCACGTCTGGCGAACCATCACGCCATTGCAACGCGGCGACTCGGTCCACATCGACTGCCTCCCCGCGCGCGCATCGATTCAGTTCGGTGGCTCCGATGGATAACTGGATGAACGGCTACGCGCACAACGACCGTGAGGAATCCCGCTCGGCGTCGGCGTATTTCACCGGCCCGTATCCCGAGGATCAGCGGCCGTCGAAGTTCGAGATTGCCCGCGAAGAGCGAGAGGACGGGCGTCGTGGCTGACTCGTACATCAACCCCGATGGGTCACTGATCGAAACATCTATCACCTACAAAGCCATCGTTGGTGACAACCTGAACGTCACAGCCGACGGCAGGCGGGCGCAGATCCTCGCAGCGGAAAACTTTGCCTGGCTGGACATTCCGCTCGACCTAGGCAAGCTCGGCGTGCTGTATCTGACCTTTCCGCTCGACGACCTACTCGCATGGGCTGCTGCTGTCACCGCACACCGTGAGGCCACCAATGGCTGACTACCTGACGCGCGCAATGGAACTTCACCCTGATGCGCGGACCGCGCTCGTCGCGTCCGAAACGTATCTGACCGCCGAGTGCACATGGAGGGTCTACGCGGACCTCCGCACTCGTCGACTGGTCACACCAGACGGGCAGATCACCCCGAAGGGACACAAATTCGTCGACGCACTGGAGGGACGCAATGCCTGACCGACTCACCGATGAGCAGATCGCAGAGTGGGGTACTGACATAGCGGTAGTCGAGGACATCTGGCCCACCATCCGCACGTACGTCTACGGCGTCTTCGACAAGGGATTCGCTCGCGGTCGCGCCGTCGAAGTCGAGCAACGAAAGGCAGAGCACCATGGCTGACATCGTGAACCGCGTTCGCCGTATGCGCCGACAGAACCGTCGCTGGTACGAATGGGGTCATCGTGTGATGACGCTCGTTGGGCGCGAGGACGGCGGGGCGTACGGCGGAGTTCCCCGACCCCGCGACATGTGGTTCCGGCACGAGAACGGGCGCATCCGCACCACCTACAACTACGACGACGTGCGCGCCAAGAACGACGGCGAGTGGAAGATCTTCGACTCGCAAAGCGACGGCTTTGAGGTAGTCATCGGATACTGGCCGCACCCGAACGATAACGGTTCAATCAGCCGGTCGGGACTCGATGGCCGGGCTGAGCAGCGCCTCTTCCTGCGGTGGTTCGTGTGGGACGGCCTCGTTAAGGCGGAATGGCTAGGGCTCCGGCGCTGGCTGTACTACAAAGCTCTCACTTCCGTTGTCGAGCAGAAGGTTCCGTTCACATGCCAGGCCACGCCGACGAGTGGGTATTCGCACTGGCATTGCAGTCTGCGCCGCAAGCATGTTGGCGAGCACCGATTCCATAACTACACGTGGGCAAATTCTGGTCGCGTGAAGTTCAAGCCGGTGCGCAATGCCTGACTTCCTACGCACCGCACTACCGATCGCCGCTCTGTTCACCGTCGCCGCAGCGCTCGCGGTCGGCGTCCAGCATTGGCAGGTGGCGCGATGAGCGACATCGCGATCGACGTCTACTCACGGCCGAACTGCATGCCCTGCAAGATGACGAAACGTGCACTCGACGACGCAGGCGCGACGTACACCGAGCACGACGTCAGCGCCGACCCGGCTGCTGCGCAACGGGTTAGGGATCTCGGCTATGCCGCCGTCCCTGTCGTCACCGTCACCCTGCCCGACGGCCTGGACCACTGGCACGGATACCGCGCAGAGAAGCTCGCCGCCGCTGTCTACCTTGAACGTGAGGGGCAGCTGTGAAAGCCCTTACCGTTCAACAGCCGTGGGCATGGGCAATCATGCACGGCGGCAAAACGATCGAGAACCGCACGCAGCTCTGGAAGTATCGCGGGCCCCTCGCGATCCACGCGGGGATGCGCTACTCAGACCGCGGCATGGACTCACCGCTCGTACAGAAGGCAGCGACCGGACGGACCGGCTTCGGATGCTGGGACAGCGGCATCGTCACCCCGCCCGCATGGACGACCTGCGCCGCAATCCTAGGCACCGTCGAGCTCGTCGACGTGCACCCTGACGCCGGATGCTGCCGACCATGGGGCGAGTCAGCGTACGTCGAGCACGGCGGACATGAGCGGCGACAGATCGTGCACCTCGTCCTGGAGAACGCGCGCCCCCTCGCCGAGCCGATCCCATGCACAGGCGCCCTCGGTTTGTGGACGCCGCCGGCGGACATCATCGCGCAGCTTGAACGAGAGGGACGGCCATGAGCTTGCAAGGCTTCTCACAGGTGGCGCTCGACCGCGCCAACGAGTACCGATCGAAAGCGGCAGCCGACGCGAACACCGCGCGTGCGCAATCGATCCTCGGATCCGAATCGGCTCACGACACCCTGTCCGCTCAGGATCTGCGAGTCCTCCGCGCCCGAGTCGTTGCTCCGGACGCTTCCTTCGGCGCGCGCTACTGAAGGGCGAAGGTCGACCGACACGCCGAGCAGCTCGAAATCGAAGGAGCACAACGTGATCGACATCATCACCGTTCGCGGCGCTGGCGAACTCGGCAACCACCCGAACAACATGCTCGCCAACGTCGTTCGCCGCCTCGACAAGCCACGGTTCCGGCACATCGCAGACCTTTCGTACCCAGCAGCAGTCGGCCCGGTCAACCCCGAGCGCAACCCGTTCGGCCCGTCACTGTCACAGTCGCTGGTCGAAGGTAAACGCAACCTCGCCGAGGCGATCCGCCGCAGCCCGAACCGCGTCGGCATTCTCGGATTCAGCCTCGGCGCGTACGTCGTGTCCGACTTCCTCGAGGACTGCCACGTCGGCTCGGACTACACGCAAGACACCGACACACTCTTCGTGGGACTCGTCGCCAACCCAAGACGAGCACCCGGCGGCAACCTCCCCGGCTACGGCATCGCGGGCGCGCACTTCACCTGGCCGTCGATCCGCACCTTCGACGTGGCACACGCCGGCGACGGCATCCCCTGCTGCCCCGACAAGAGCCCGCTACGCCGCGTGGCTGACTTCCTCATCGGCGGGCAACGTCCACCACAGGTCGCTCCGTCGTGGCGGGACTGGCTACGCGATCCGATCGGCACACACGCTCAGTACGACGCAGCGGGCCGCTACATCGCCGGGTACCTATCGGGTGAGCACACGACCCGGTATATCGCAGGTGGGCATCTAGACCGCCTCGCCGACGCGATCAATGCGGGGGTGCGGTGATGGGCAAGACATCAATCGAGTGGACCGACGTCACGTGGAATCCAACCACGGGGTGCACGAAAGTCTCACCAGGCTGCGATCACTGCTACGCCGAAACGCTCGCCGAACGATTCCGGGGCACGCCAGGTCACTACTACGAGAACGGTTTCGACGTCCAGCTCCGGCCGGACAAACTCGAAGAGCCGTTGCGGTGGAAGAAGCCGCGCCGGGTGTTCGTCAACTCGATGTCAGACCTGTTCCACAAAGACATCCCCGACGAGTACATCGCCCAGGTGTTCGCAGTAATGGCGGTGGCGTCGCAGCACACATTCCAGGTCCTCACGAAACGGCACGCACGGATGCGCTCGCTACTTTCGTCGGACACGTTTATCGACGAGGTGTTTGCAGCATCCGTTGAGTTCGGCGGCGAAAGCGACTGGGCCACTTCGGACTGGCCGCTTCCGAACGTCTGGCTAGGCGTTTCGGCTGAGAATCAGCAGTGGGCTGACGCTCGCATTCCGGTGCTGCTCGATACGCCCGCTGCGGTTCGATTCGTCAGTGCCGAACCCTTGCTCGGCCCGATCAATCTGTGCAACTGCTACCCAGGTGGAGTTTCGCCCTCGACCTACGAAGGGCCGCAGGAGCATTGCAACGTGCACGGGCGAGCACCGCTCGCCTGGCTAATCGTCGGCGGCGAATCAGGCCGCGGCGCAAGGCCGATGCATCCCGACTGGGCACGCAGCATCCGTGACCAATGCGAAAGCGCCGGCGTCGCGTTCCTGTTCAAGCAGTGGGGCGAATGGGAGCAGGACGTAACCCGCTACATCACAGGCAATCCCGTCACGATGGGACAGGAGTACACCGTCCTCAATGTCCCGCGGAAGCCGAACAGTCGGCAGACGGCACTACACGCCACGGGGACGACCGCGCTCAATCCTGACAACCCGTTCGATCCGTTTGCAGCTGGTCATCAAGGTTGGACGGTCATGCGCCGGGTCGGCAAGAAGGCGGCAGGCCGCGAACTCGACGGCCGCACATGGGACGAGTTCCCGCACAACGGAAATGAGGTCGTCTAATGGCCGTCAGCAAGAGGTTGCGCTACGAGATCCTTCGACGCGACAACCACACGTGCCGCTACTGCGGCGCAACCGCTCCCGAAGTGAAGCTGACCGTTGATCATGTTGTGCCCGTCGCGCTAGGTGGATCGGACGACCCGAGCAACCTTGTCACGGCGTGCCAACCATGCAACGCGGGCAAATCAGCCAGCGCCCCCGATGCACCGATAGTTGCGGACATCGAAACCAAAACGCTCTTGTGGGCGCAAGCAATGAAGCAGGCTGCGGCCGAGCGGGTTCGGAATCAAGCGCAAAGAGCTCAGGACAACACATGGTTCTTGGCTAAGTGGAACAGCTGGACATGGACCGACAAACTCGGAGGCGTCCATAAGATCCCGCTGCCCGACACCTTCGGCGTTTCGATACACCAGTTCCTCGAAGCCGGGCTCGAATACGGCGACTTAGTCGAACTGGTCGAGGTCGCTATGAATGCCCGCACAGCGGACGAATGGCGCTATTTCTGCGGCTGCTGCTGGCGACGCATTCGTGCCGCACAAGACCGTGCCGCGCAAATCGTCACAGAATGGGAGGCGGCCAAAAATGGCGACTAACAAAATCGGCGTGATTCAAGAATCGATATGGCGAGATAAGGATTTCCGCGCACTCTCACGCGACGCGCAATGCACCTATCTCGAACTGATCTCACAGAGCGTGATCGATCGCGCTGGCGTTCAGCCACTCCAGGTGACGAAGTGGGCGAAGGGATGCAACTCGATCACCGTCGAAGACATCTGGAGGGATCTGAAAGAGCTTCAGGCGGCGCGGTTCGTGTTCTTCGACGATGACACCGAGGAGCTGTTCGTTCGCTCGTACATGCGCACCTGTGAGGTCTGGAAAGTGCCGAATACGTTGAAGTCCGCGCTCCGGGCGGCGACGGTCGTCGCGTCGGAGATGCTTCGCCATGAAGTGGCTGTGGAATTGCGGAAGCTACGTCGGGCGGACGCTACCGCGACGGCGAACGAGATCGATCCGGGTGATGGGTTTGCGTACCCTTCCGCAACCCATAGCGAACCCATCCCGAACCCTTCGGTAACCCATCCCGAAGGGTTCAACCCATCGGGAACCCTTAGCGAACCCACAGGTACTGGTACAGGTATGGGTACATCTCTTGTTCCTGAGATTGAAAGTTTAGGGAGGGGCGCGAGCGCGTCCGAGGCGAAGGTTGCCGACAAAGCCCCCGCCCCCCGCTGCTCCAAGCATCTCGAAAACCCGACGACCGAACCGTGCAGAGCGTGCGGCAACTCTCGGCGCCTGCTCGACGAATGGAATGCGGCCACCTTGCAGGCCAAGCGCCAGGAGCTCGGTAGCCGCCGAGCAGCCATCGACGCCTGCGAACTGTGCGACGAGAACGCCATCCGGCACGAGCCGACCTCACTCAAAGAGTTCGACCTACCTGCGGTCCGCTGCGATCACACGCCGATGAGTCTCGAAGCGTGGCAAGCGTTCCTGCCTCAAGTTGCCGAAGCGGTGACCGCCGATGCGTAGCCAGAACTCGCACGCCGTCCGCAACGACGCGAACACGATCATGTGCCCGCAGTGCCACGCGGCCCCCGGCGACGTGTGCTTCCGTCGCGGATCGGCCGGCGAACGAATCGAGCTCGTCGGACCACCGGCGCATCACGGTCGCCTGGAGGCTGCCCTCAAATTGCGTGAGCTGCCATTCGAGGAGGTCGAGAAGCCGTGACGACGGTGGTCGGTATCGATCCCAGCTTGACCGCTGCCGGTGTCTCGACAATCAAGCATCCACGCATAGCTGGGAACCCGAACAAGCCGATCTGCGCCACGATGGGGCGGCAAGGATCGAACGCTGACACGATCACGCAGACCGCCATCCGCATCGGCGACCAGACGCGGCGGATATGGGGATCGCTGCCCTCGTCGGTGCAGCTCGTCGTCATCGAGTCACCCGGGCGCCCGAATCCGAATGCGCCAGGACGATTCGCAGAGCGCGCAACGGTCTACTACCGAATCGTCGAGCAACTGGCATTGCGCCGAATACCCGTCGTGACGGTCGCTTCGAAGACAGTCAAGAAATGGGCGACAGGTAGCGGTGACGCCTCGAAGGCCGAGATGGTCGCAGCAATGCGCGAGCTTTGGCCTGCCGCACTAATCCGAAACGACAACGAGGCTGACGCGCTCGCCCTCGCCACGATGGGCGCGATGCAACTCGGTTGGCTCGAGCCTGAATTGCCGTGCCACATATCACCGAACGTCAGTTGGCCGAAGGGGGTTGTACGTGTCTAACGCTCACGCCGTCCTGTGCAGCGAATGCGACCGCCCGGTCGCCGACTCGGTGCCACTGTGCGACGTCTGCGTAGGAGAGTTTGTGAGCGAACTCAAAACCGTTCCCGGCATCGTCGCCGACATTACGATTACCGCGGCGCGACTGGCGCGAATGAGCAACGGCCGCAACGGCGGCAAGTCTGCCGAGACGCCGCTACCGATCAACATCGACAAGAACGGGCAACTACCGCACCGACGCCCGTACGACGCACTCGTCAACTCGCTTACCACCTGGGGCCGACATATCGAAGATCACTACCGCCTGACGATCCCGATCGAAGCCGCGGGGCTGCGCGGGCTCGTGATGGCGAACCGCTGCAACACGGGCCGACGCGATAAGGCGGCATTCGCGCTCTCGTCATGCACCGAAGCCGAGTGCGTCGCAATATGGCTCGCGTGCAACCCGCAGTCGATCCGACTCATGCCCGCGTCGCACGAGATGATCGCCGACATATCGAACGCGATCGACCGCGCACGCATGGCCGTCGATCGAGCGCCCGAGTTGCGCTACCTCGGACCCTGCCCCGGCGTTCTGCAATCGGGCAAGCCGTGCGAGTTCGAGCTGCGCGCCGAGTCGGGCGAGCAGTGGGTGCGGTGCGGACGATGCCGCGAGCAGCACAACGTCGACAAGATCATGGCCGACGCCCAACGCCGCATCGAGGACCGCTTGTGCACGATGAAGCAGATTGCCGGCTACCTCGGCGCGATGGGCTACAAGATCCCTACATCCACACTGCACAACTGGAACAACAGACCGCCGCGCTGGCTCATCAAACGCGGATGGCTACACGGCAACACCATCACGACGGCATGGATACACCGCGACGATCCACCCGTCTACCGCTTCGGTGACGTACTGCGAGCAGTCAGGCGCGAGCTGACGGTGGCCGTCGATGCTTGATCTTGACCTGCGTTTATGTATTCTGGGGACAACCTCAGAACCATTCGGCGACCCCGAAAAGTGTTTCTGGGGTCTTTTTGTGCCCGTGAGAAAAGGGGGCCGAGCATTGGCGCTCACAGGTCCGCAGGCTATCGGTGCTGTGTTCGGCGTCGTTCTCGCCCACGAAGTCACAGCCGAAGACGGGCAGATGATCTCTCACGTGTGGGACCGATTGATGCAGCGCGCACCGATAACCACGATCGCAGGCACCATCGGATTCGCAACCGTCACGGTCGCACACCTACTCAACGCACTCGACCGACACCCACGACTCGACCCATACGCAGGCTTCGGCTTCGCAGTCATACGACGCGCAGACCACATGCCACGCACACAGGAGGCCTCGCAATGCTGAGCACCATCATCACCATTGGAACACTCGTCATCACGATCGCCTCCGCCGCAGCGAAACTCATCCCGTTGGTCATCGAACTGTTCTGACCCATGACCTACAACACCGACCGCACCGGGCAAGGCCGCTGGACCCCAGCAGCCCGCGGCTCCATCGGCATCCTCTGGACCAACGACACCGACAGCATCGGCTTCCTGCCCATCCCACGCGTCGACGCCGCACCAGTCCAAGCACTCATCGACAACGCCTATGCGGCCGGCAAGACCGCAGCCCAAGCCTTCGACGAGACAGCACCATTCGTCGCACCACTCGTCAACGGCACGCCTATCGTCAAGACCGGCGACATCGACAACTGGCGCGAAGACCGACGAGGACTCAGCCGACCCATCAGGCAGGCCACGCCATGACCGTCAAAGACACACCCAAGAACCAAGGACTCGGCCGCATTCTCGCCTGCGTCTACACAATCGCAGCCGCACGCGAAGACGCCACACCCGAGCAGCTCGACCGCCTCCGCACCGACGTCGTGCCCACCGTCAAGGCCAACCTGAAGAAGGGTGGCAACCTCACCCTCGTCTACCGCGCCATCCGCGACGTCATGCCCGCAGGCTGGACACCGACCGGACAGTGGGCAACGGCGATCGCCAACCCACTCCAACCCATCGCAGGCGCAGCACAGGTCCGCGGACTCGACGTCGGCACGCTACTCAGCTAGCAGTCCGACGCGATGCCTCGCACCACCACCCAACGCGGACTCGGCTGGCAACACCAGAAGCAAGTACTCCGCCTCAAGCAACAGCACCGAGACACAACACCGTGCTGGTGGTGTGCCAAACCCATGTACAACGACAACAACGCCCACCTCAACTGGGACGGTCACAAACTCCACGGCGACCACAGCACCAGCCGCGACCACGGCGGCACCATCACCGACCGACTACTGCACCAAACCTGCAACATCCAACGCGGCAACGGCGACCACGACGACCAACGCCCCGCACTGCTCCACCAGCACGGCGGCCACCCCGGCAACACACTCCAATGGGCGAAATGAAACATCCGAAAATTATCGAAGGGGCCCCCGTCCGGCTACCTGACCAAGGTCAGGAATTCCCCCCCCGGGCGGGGGGCTTTCGTGGCGCGGGGGGCTTTCATCCCGCCAGGGTCGGTTTCGTCGACGCCTGGCGGATGCTGTGACTCGGTTGCCGGCGGCTATGCGGCCGTCGGGGTTGGGTCCGCGGGGGTCGGTTGTGTGGCGTGCGCTTGCGCCGGCCAACTCGGCTGACATCGGTCGGGCGTTGTTGGCGTCGGAGGCGGCGCGGTTGGCGGATCGCCTCGACCAACTGCATGCGGTGATCTCCGGTGATTCTGCGACCTGGGCGCTGGTTGAGGTGCCGAAGGCGAAGGTCGATGGGGAGCTGGCGCTCCGCGTGGACATCACATCTGCGGTTTCGGAGGCGCGGCAGACGGCGAATGTGCTGCGGCAGATCGTCGCTCAGCTGAACGCGGCTGGTGCTGGCGGTGGGGCGGGTTCGCCAGTCGAGGCGGGAAGGGCGTTCGTTGCCGCAATTGTCTCTGAGTTCGCCGATGGTGGGGTCGCAAACTCCGACGCTTCGTAGCGTTCCTCCGCGTGTGCGGTCGTTTGGTGGCCGTGCGATTGCGTTGACTGCGGCGGCTGGCCGGGAGTTGTTCCCGTGGCAGCAGTCGTCGTTGATCGACATCCAGGGTGTCCGTGCTGATGGCAAGTGGGCGGCGTACGAGGCGGCGCTTCTGACGGCGCGGCAGAACGGTAAGACGGGCGATGTCGAGTCGCTCGAGTTGGATTGGATGTGCTCGGAGCCCGGCATTCCGATTCTGCACACGGCGCATGAGGCTCGGACCGCGACGAAGTCGCTGAAGAAACTGCTCGCGCTGATCCAGGGATTGCCGGGCGCGGCAGGTCCTCCGGGTCCGAAGAACTCGATGCTGGCGTCGGTGCGCACTGGCAAGGGCGACGAAGCGATCGTGATGCACAACGGTTCGTTCGTCGACTTCGCGACGCGGACTGCATCGGGTGGTCGCGGTACTTCGTATGAGCGGTTGGTTGTCGACGAGGCGATGATCTACACGCCGGAGTCGCAGGCGGCGTTGCTGCCGTTGATCAACACGGCGTCGAACGGGCAGATCGTTTACGCCGGCACTGCGCCTGATGAGTCGATGCAGTACTCGCAGATCTGGGCGGACCTGTATTGGCGGGCTCTGGCCGGTAACGACCCGGTGCTCTGCTATCTCGGTTGGCTGTGCGAGCAGGGTGCTGATCCTGATGACCCGGTGGAGTGGGCGAAGGCGAATCCGTCTATGGGCCATCTGTTTCCGGTGGAGACGATCGCCAATGCGCGCCGGTCGATGCGGTCGAACGTCAGCAAGTTCTTGGTCGAGTACATGTCGATCGGCGTGTGGCCGAAGCCGGGTGGCGCTCGCAAGCACGTCATCGACATGGGGCTGTGGGGCGATATGACGGAGCACCGCCCGCCAGTGTCCGGGCCGATCGCGTTGGCGTTGGAGATGGATTCGGCGCAGCGGTGGGTGACGATCGCGGCGGCGACTCGAACTATCGACGGCCGGATTCGTTTGGAGATTGGGTACCTCGAGGCACCGTCGCCGAAGGTGCTCGACAAGGTCCTCGACCTGGTGCTCGCGTGGGATCCGTGCTGCTTGGTGATGCGGCACAACTCGCCCGCCAAGTCGATGCTTCCGGACCTGCGAGCGAAAGGTATTGAGCCCGAGATCATGTCGTCTTCGCAGGATGCGGAGGCTTGCGGCGGGTTTTATACCGACGCTGTGAACCAAGCGCTGTCGCATGCGAACGATCCGCGCCTGACCGAACCGCTCGAAGGCGCCGGCAAGAAGACCATGACCGGTGGCACGTGGGTGTGGGACGAGCAGACCGGTGCGCCATTGCAGGCTGCGACCGCCGCACGGTGGGGGCTCATCACCTTCGGTGCGCAGGTCGCGGCACCACCTCCTTCGCCCTCGTTTGACGCCGTGCCCGAAAACGCTGAGTTCGACATCATGTCCGCTGCTTTCTAAGGAGGTGTTCGTGGCCGATTCTGTAGCTCCAACGTCGTTCGAGCTCGGTTACGTCAACGGGCAGCCGGGCGGATTCCAGCAGTGGGACCAGGACGAGAAGGTCCCCGATCTGCAGTGGCCGAATTCGGTGCACGTGTACAAGCGGATGGACTCCGAAGACGGTCGAGTGTCGTCGGTTCTGCAGGCGATCACGCTTCCTGTGCGCCGGACGAAGTGGTGGATCGACCCGAATGGCGCGCCGGATGAGGTGGTTTCGTTCGTCGCGGCGAACCTGAATCTGCCCATCAAAGGCACCGACGAGCTCGTGAAGACGCGTCTGAAAGGACGATTCTCGTTCGGTCAGCACCTGCAGTACGCGCTTCTGATGCTGCGGTACGGGCATCAGTTCTTCGAACAGGTCTACCGGCCGGGCGATGACGGGCTCATGTATCTGCGGAAGTTGGCGCCGAGGCCGGCGTCGACTATCTCCAAGATCAACGTCGCCCTCGATGGTGGGCTGGAATCGATCGAGCAACACCCTCCGTCGAGCACCGGACGCGTGCTGTACGGGCTGGGGAAGTCCGCTCCGATCCCAGTTAGCTCGCTGGTCGCGTACGTGCGTGACCCCGATCCTGGTGTGTGGACGGGTCGTTCGCTGCTGCGCCCCGCCTACAAACATTGGATTATGAAGGACGAGCTGATGCGCATCCAGGCCGGTGCGGCCAAGCGCAACGGTATGGGCGTGCCCGTCGCCACGGCACCGGAGCATGAGACCGACATCGGGAAGTACAAGAAGCTGGCATCGCAGTACCGCGGCGGCGCCTACTCAGGCGTTGGTCTGACGTACGGCGCGAAGATGGAGCTGCTCGGTGTGCAGGGAAACCTGCCCGATATTCAGCAGGCGATCGATTACCAGGACAGGCAGATTGCCCTTACTGGGCTCGCTCATTTCCTGAACCTCGACCGGGGCGGTTCGCACGCGCTCGCGTCGGTGCTGGAGGACACGTTCGTCCAGTCGGTTCAGACGTTCGGGGAGTCGATTGCTGACACTACGAACGCGCACGTCGTCGAGGATCTGGTCGACATCAACTTCGGCGAGGACGTCCCAGCTCCGCGAATCGTGTTCGACGAGATCGGATCTCGCCAGGACCTCACGGCGCAGTCGTTCAAAACGCTCATCGATGCGGGCCTGATCCGCATCGACGGAAACCTTGAGCGGTACACACGGCAGCAGTACGGACTTCCTCAGGCTGCCCCGGACGCATTCGATGAACTGCCGGAGTACGACGCCGAAGAGTTGGCGCAGCGTATCGGCGCGGCCGGCACTCTGATCCGGTCGGGCTTCGAACCGGCAGATGCCCTCCGTGCGGTCGGGCTCGATCCGATCAAGCACCTCGGCTTGCTGCCTGTGACATTGGTCGGCGAATGACGGACGTAATCGTCCCCAATCGTCCTGTGCTGGTGACGATCCCGAATGTCGATCTGATCCAAGCAGGACGTTGGGACATCTCGACCGGCCAGTTCAACGTGACGAGTGCGGACCTCTATGCGGCGGTGGCCGCGTTGGATTGCCCAGCGGTGCGCAACCCGGTCTTGAAACTGGGCCACACAGACCCACGATTCGACGGCGAACCGGCAGTCGGATGGGTCGGCAGCATGGCCGTAACCGACGACGGCACAACCCTGGTCGGCGATTACTGCGGTCTTCCCGCGTGGCTCGGCGAAGTCATGGCGTCCGCGTACCCGGACCGATCGATGGAGGGTTGGCACGGCTATCGCTGCCAGATCGGACACGAGCACCCGTTCGTGATGACTGCGGTCGCACTGCTCGGTGTGACCCCCCCGGGCATCGGAACGTTGGAGTCACTGCAGGATGTCGCCGCCTTATATGGGGTCGCGGCATCTATCGAAACCAGCACGGACGCAGAGCCGTTCGCGCTCACCCTGAAAGGATCTGCCGTGCCCAACTCTGCACGAGTGGCCGCCTCGGCCACGGTCGAAGATGTTCGCCGCGCGTTCTACGAAGGCCCGGCCGCCAACAACTGGTGGTGGATCGAGGATCTGTTCATCGATCCCACCGAGGTCATCGCGATCGACGAGGACTACGGCTCACTGTGGCGTGTCCCATTCGCGGTGTCTGCCGATGGCGAGGTGACCTTCGCTGATCCGCAGGAAGTCAAGCGTGAGTATGTCGCAGCGTCCGTGTCCATTCGGAAACCGTTGGCGTCCTACGCCTCGGCCGCCGAGTCACGGCCCGGCCGTCCTGGCCGCAAGAACAGGGCAGCCAACCAGTCCGCCTCTGCCGAGCCGGTAGAGGTTCACCCCGAAAGAGAGGACGCCATCATGGCGAACTTGAAAGAGGGACTTCTCCAGCGGCTCGGCATCACCGACGCCGAGATCAGTGAAGAAGCCCTGTTGTCCGCAGTCGACGAGGCGCTCAGCGAGCGGGCCGACGACAGCCCGGCACCGGCGGAAACTCCGGCGGCGCCCGCACCGGTTGTGCCTGCGCCGGCAGCGACCAACGTCGAAACCTTCACCGTCGACAAGGACGTGTGGGAGTCGACACTCATCGCCGCGAAGCGCGGTGAAGAGGCACGCATCGAGCAGCTCCGCCAGGCCGACGAAGCACTCGTTGCTGCATCGATCAGCAAGGGCAAGATCCCGCCAGCCCGCAAGCAGCATTGGATGGCCGCACTGGCCTCCGACCGCGAGGGTGTCACCAAGACGCTCAACGAGCTCGCGCCCGGGCTGATCCCCACGACGGAGAGCGGCCACAGCCAGGACCGCGACGAGGCACCCGCTGTCGCCGCCTCCGTCCGTGAAACCCCCGTCTACAAGAACTGGAGCCTGCGATGAGCGCCGTCCCGATCGTCACGAAGTCAGGACCGAAAACCTTCATTCCCGACGAGGCGATCGTCGGCGGTCAACTTGTCGAAGCCCGGTCGGGCGGCAAGATCGGCGTCGCTGGTGCGGCGAGCGTGAAGGTGCTCGGCGCTGCCCTCACCGATGCCCAGGACCCTGCCGACGTCGTCACCACCCCGGTCAACGGTGTGCTGCTGGCAGCCGTCACGCCGACCGTCGTGGGTGTCGCGTACGGCGGAATGGAAGTCCCGGTCACGTACTCCGCCGATGCGGCGTTCGGCGATCCGCTGGTCGCCACTTCGCTCGGCAGGGTCGCACCGGCTGGCGCTACGCCGGACGCGCGAACCATCGTCGGCAAGTGCACCGCGCCTGCCGGCGTCGTTGTGGCGACCAACCCGGTCGGCCTCGCTCGAATCACCGTCTGATCGCTCAGAACCACCGAAAGGAAATGCAATGCCTGTCAACGTGCTGAGCGTCAGTGATGGCCCGCGCACTACCGTCGCCGATCTTGTCGGCGCCCCCCTGGCGGTTCCCGCCAGGATTCTCTCGATCTTGGAGAACGGTTTCATCTCCGAAACTCTGCTGCGCAATGCCGGTGGAAACACCAACGGCCTGGTGCAGTACGCCGAGTCGACGCCGCTGTATCTCGGCACCGATGTCGATGACGTCGCCGAGTTCACCGAGATCCCGGTCGGTGCAGGGCAACTCGGCACTCCTCGGATCGCGTACGCGACGAAGAAGGGTCTCGGTGTCCGAGTCTCACGCGAGATGATCGACGAGAACAAACTCGATCGCGTGAACACTCAGATCACGCAGCTGACGAATACGTTCATCCGTGCCGATGATCGTGCTCTGCGGACGCTGCTGCTGAGCGGAGCTGTACCGACGATCGCCGCTGCGGCAACGTGGGCGACAGCGGTCACCGGCAAGCCCCGCAAGAACATCGCCGACGCGATGGAGAAGGTGGCCTCGGCAACGCCGGGTGCGGTTGCGGCGGACGACTTCCTCGGATTCCAGGCCGACACGATCGTTCTGCATCCGAGCATCGCGCCGATTCTGCAGGACAACGAGGACTTCCTCCGGGTGTACAAGGACTCGCTCTCGACGGAGGCGATCAACTACACCGGCCGTCTGCCGAAGGACGTGCTCGGACTCACGATCCTCACGTCGCGGTCGTTCCCCACCGACCGGGCGTTGGTGCTCGAGCGTGGCACGGTCGGTTTCTACAGCGACACCCGGCCACTGGAGTCGACCGGTCTGTACCCGGAAGGCAACGGCCCGAACGGTGGCCCGAACGAGTCGTTCCGTTCCGACACCACCATCAAGCGCGCCATGGGGCTCGACCAGCCCAAGGCCGCTGTGTGGATCACAGGGATCGCGTAGGTCATGGCGGAGTACATCCTGACCGCCGACCAGTTCGATCAGATCGTGTCCGAACCAGGCGCGCCGCTTGCGTACAAGCGGTACGGCCGGGGCGACGTCGTGACGATTGACGACGCCGAGGATGCGGCCCGGCTGCTGAAGGCGGGCGCAATCCGTTCGGCAGATCAGCCGGAAGTCGTCGCACCCGAACCGGTCTCGTCGCCGCCTGCGCCGGCCGATCCGAACGACATCTCCACCGGACCGAAGGGGCCTGTCCCCCCGAAGACGGGGCTCAAGGAGTTGTGGGTCGAGTACGCCGTGGATAACGGTATGACCGAATCCGACGCCGAAGCGCTGAGCAAGCAGGAGCTCATCGCGAAATTCGGCACAGGCTCGGACTAGCGGGGAGGGGGCGTCGTGCCGTTTGCAGAACCTGATGACATCGCAGAGCAGTGGCGCCCCCTCACCTCAGCCGAAGAGGCGCGTGCCGAGGGGCTGCTCGTGATCGCGGAGCGGCTCATCCGGCGACACGTCACTATCACTGCCGATGATCTGCTTGTCGCCAAGCAGGTGTCGATCGAGATGGTGACCGATGCGCTCGACAATGGCCCACGCTCGATGGGCCCCAAGATCACACAGGCGACGCTCGACGGTGCTTCCTATACGGCAACAGTTCCCGATGCCGACGGTCACACTTGGGTGCTGACGTTCACCAGCGACATGCGCGAATTGTTCGGTCTCGCCGCTACTCCCGGTCCGGAGTACTACTTCGGGGATTGCCCACAGTGAGCGATCCGCTGGCGGTGTTCTTCACGATCCCGGTGACGGTGTTCCGCAAGATCGGGGACACCGCATCGGGTGCGGCGTACGCAGCTGCAGACGCGTCGCTCAAGGGCCGCGTCCGAAACGAGCGCAAGCTCGTCGTCACCGCCGACGGCAAGGAGGTGGTGAGCGAATCCGGCGTGTCGTTCCCACTCGGTACTCCGCTCATCCCGCTCGACTCGAAAGTGACTCTGCCGGATGGGCGTACAGCGTTCGTCCTGGTGGAAGGTCTGCACGACAGTGGGTTGTCGTTCATGCCGAACTACTACTCGATCGACCTGACATGACGCTCGAATGGAAAGGCGTCGCCGGTCTCGACAAGGCGATCGCCAACGGTTTGCAGATGGCGGCCGACGCGTTGAAAGACGATGCGGTGCATCGATCCCCGGACGACTCTGGAGAACTCGATGCGAGCGCCACGGCGGAAGTCGATGGCCGGGAAGCAACTGTCGGTTTCAGCTCCGACTACGCGGTCATTCAGCACGAGCGCACCGACTACCGCCACGACGACGGTGAGGCGAAGTTCCTCGAGAATGCGGCCGAGGCATTCCCGTCGCAGTTCGAACAGATCCTCGGCGAGCAGATCAAGCGGACGATCGGAGGCTGAGTCGGTGGCAACCTCCAATACCGCACGACGGTTGTTGCTCAGCCTCGCAACACGTCTCGCGGATCTGAACCTTGTGCAGTACTCCGGACCTGATGCCGTCTACACCGAGGATCCGGATCGGCCGGCGGTGATGTTCGAGAAGCTCGCACCGAATCCTGACACCGCGGTGTCGCTCGTTGTCTACAACGAGCTGGGCGATCGCGACCCATGGAATCGCGACTACTACGTCCGGATGCGTTTCCGCGCAGCTGGATTGGACCCGCTGAAGGTGAGCGACTTCGCCGATGCGGTGTTCGACGAGTTGGAAACCTCAGAGCCCACCGGGCCGCGCCAGTCGTGGCCGGGTGGGGTGAATGTTCTCACCTGCTTTCGGGTGGTGAGGGCGCAATCCGCAGCGGACGCAAACGGCCGCTTCATGCGGGCTGATTCGTATCGCATCACCCTCAACCCAGGAGAATGAAATGCCTGTATTACGTCCCCCGAACTCGTCGTCTCTGTTCACGTTCCGTGCAGGGGAGTGGGCGTTCCAGATCTACAACGACGCCGATGTGCCGCTCTTCGTGCGCGGCTTGTCGAAGTTCGAGCCTGTCACCGACCCGACGATGCAGGATGACTCCGACATCGACTCGGAGGGCTGGAAGTCTGAACTCGTCACGGCCCAGAAGTTGAACATCAACTTCGAAGGCCTGATGAAGGGCGAGAAGTCCGGCGGCGTCGTCACTCCCGACCCGGGCGCCGCCTTGCTGCGCGCCAAGGGCAAAGATAAGGGCTACGACAACATCGTGAAGGCACGGTACTGGCGTACCGACGACCTCAACGAAGCCTTCGAGCACTACTTCGCGGTGAAGTGGACTGACGTCGGTGGCTCGAACGAGGACCTGCAGAAGTTCACAGGCACGCTGTCGGGTCGCGGCAAGCCCACAGCGATCGCGAAGCCGCAGGCGCCGGAGACTGCGACGTCGATCCTGGTGAATCCGACGGCAATCAGCCTCGACGACAGCGAGGTGTTCCAGCTGCAGGTCGAGGACAACAACGGCATCAACCGCACCGCGGAGGCGTCCTTCGTGTCGGGCACTCCTGCAACGGCGACCGTCTCGTCGTCCGGTCTGGTCACGGCGGTTGCGGCCGGTACGTCGACTGTCACGGCAACCCTCGGTGCGCTCACGGATACGTGCGCCGTGACGGTCGTGTAGGTGTCCTACAAGGACCTCGAGGAGTTCTTCGACCCGGACCTCTACCTCCCAATCGGGGGCACGAGGTACCGGGTCGAATCTCCTACCGCGTTCGACGGGTTGCGGTTGCGGAAGCGGCTGCTCACAGGTGGTCGGCTCGTCGACAAGGAAGAGGTCGACGAGATCCGGAAGCTGCTCGGTGACACGTTGTCGCAGATGCAGGCAGACGGCGTGAAGTGGCCGGAGATCGTCCACGCCGGCCGAACAGCATTGCTGCACTACGCAGTATCGGCCGAAGCCGCTCAAATCCACTGGGACCATGAGAACAGCGGAGGGGAAGACCCGGGAAACCCGTTGCCCCCGGAGCCAGTGGCGACGGGGGCGTAGACCTCTCACTTCCTGGAACGTACGGGCCGAACGACCCGGGTGGCGGAGATTGGATTCCCGACCTCGGCATCCGCGAATGGTTCAACGATCTCTCGAAGGCACCGGCGGCGAAGAAGGAAATCCGCGCCGCGTGGTCGGACATCTTCCAGGCTTGGGCGGCAGTCGAACTCGACTTGCATGACAGAGGCATCGACGTGGAGTCGGGCATCTTGCATGAGCGCACCTGGCGCTGGTTCAGCAACCACCTTCTCAGCTTGATCTCGACGCCGTCGTCTCGGCTGTATCGAGTTCTGTTGAACGCACCCAAAAAGGAGACGCCGCATGGGGTTTCGTGACCTCCGGGATGTGTTCGATCCGGATCTGTATCTGCCGATCGGTGGGAAGACGTATCGAATTCCTGCACCGACGATGGAGCAGGCGGCGCGGTTGAAGTCGCTCGTCCTCGTTGAGATGACCGACGAGCAAGAGCACGCCGAGATAGACGAGCTGCTCGGCGCTGTGCGCGACGAACTGTTCGCTGACGGGGTGAAGTGGCCGGAGTTCACACATCTCGGCCGGACGGCGTTGCTGTGGGCGGGCGCGGGCGATGTGATCGCCGAAGCTCATTGGCACATGGCGCAGGCACCAAGGTACGTCGACCTCGACAAGCTGAAGGAATCGACTACCAATCGCGAGGCTCGTCGGGCTGCGCGGAAGTCCGCAGTGAAGGCCCCCGCGAAGCGTGCTCCGCGCAAGGCTGCTGCGAAGAAGGCCGGCTAAGTCCGTGGCACTCGATGTCGCCCGGCTGATCGCTCGGCTGGAGGTCGACGACTCCAATCTGAATCGCGGTCTTGACACTGCGGAACAGCGGCTTCGTCAACTCGACGCGGCGGCGCAACGGGCGAATCAGGCGACTCGTGGTATCGAGTTGCAGGGCAACATTGCTGGCGATGCGCGCCAAGCGGAACAGGCGATCGGCCGCGTTGGTGACACCGCCGAACAGGCAAGCCGCGATGTGCAGCGCATCGCGACGAACGCCGACGAAGCCAGTACCGCAGCGCGCAGGATCGAAATTCCATCCGGGCTGGCGGCGGCCGCGCAGCGTGCATCGGATGCCATCGGAAGGATTGGCAGCAACGCGGCGAGTGCCTCATCTTCGGGTTCGAAGCTGGGCGACAACTTCGTCTCAGGCTTCAGTGACAAGCTCGGTGATCTGGCGAGCAAGTCCGGCCCGGTCGCTGGTTCGTTGATCGGCATCGCCGTGCTCGGTGTCGCAGCAGGGGCAGCTCTCGCAGGCGCCATTCAGCAGGGGATGCAGCAGGAACTCGACCGTGACTTGTTCCAGGCGCGCACAGGCACCACCGAAGCGCAGGCGCGGAAGTTCGCGCTCGCAGCCGGTGAGGCGTACTCGGATGCGTTCGGTGAATCGGTTGCGCAAAATCTGTCAACGCTGAAGCTCGCGCTGCAGAACAACATCATCGATCCAGCAGCGACACAGCGCGACGCCGAAGCTGTGATTGCCAGTCTCGACACGATCTCTGTCGCGCTCGAAGGTGAAGTGACTGAGTCTGTGAACGCTGTCAGTGCGCTGATGTCGTCCGGCTTGGCGACGAGTGCCGAAGAAGCCTCGGACATGATCGCCAATGCCGTCGGCGGTTCCGCGAACAAGGGCCAGGACCTTCTCGAGGTCATCAACGAGTACTCGGCAGGTTGGAAGAACGCGGGCTTCTCGGCGGAGGCGTCACTCGCCCTGATCGAGCAGGCGACCGACAACGGTGCATGGAACGCTGACGCACCAGGCGATGCCCTCCGTGAGTTCGGTCGCCGAATCTCCGAAGAGGGCGACACGATCGTTGAGACTCTCGACGGTATCGGCCTCAATGGCGCGGAGATGTTCGAGCGTTTCAAGCAGGGCGGACCTGGCGCCTTCGATGCCTTCGATGAGGCGTTCGACAAGATCCGCGCTCTCGAAGATCCGACCGCCCGCGCCAACGCCGTCATGGGTCTGCTCGGTGACACCGCAGGTGACTTCTCCGATGTGTTCGAGCAGTGGGACCCATCGGCCGCTCTGTCCAGCTTCGGCGAATTCGAAGGTGCCGCTGGGCGTCTCGCCGGAATCATGGGCGACAATTCGGCGACCTCGGTATCCGGCGCGATGCGGAGCATCAGCACCATCGCCGACGGGCTGAAAGGCGCTCTCGCAGAAGCGTTCGGCCCCAAGATTCAAGAGTTCGCGAACATGATCTCGAACAACCGGGCGGGGGTCATCGAGTTCTTCATCACTCTGGGCAACGGTGCGTTCGAAGCAGGAAAGTCGATCCTCGGATTTGTCGCCAGTGGCCTCGATGCCTTCGCCAGCCTGACCGACGCCGGGACGAACATGGTTGTCGGCATCCTCAAGGGACTTGCTGCCATGGCTAGCGGGTTCGATGCGTCGAGCGCGATTCTCGGCGTCTTCGGTGTCGAGGTTCCAAGCGTGTCCGAGAAGATCGGGAATCTCGCCAGGAACCTCGAGGAGTTCGGCGGATCAGCCGCCAACGGGATGCGTGCGGGGGCGGACGGAATCCGCAACACGGTCGTGCCTGCGCTCGGTGAGGCGCAGGAGCGGTTCAATCAGTTCGCGGGCGAAATGAAACTGTCGGCCGCCTTCAACGATCAAGCCGCAAAGGTCAATAGCGCGATCGGCGAAATTGGGATGGGCATCGACGGCGCATCCATCAAGATCGAGAACTGGACGGGCGCGATCGATCGGTCGAATGTTCAGCAGGTCGCGATGGAAGACGGCCTGCGTGGCATGGTCGATCAGTTCCGCGAGCAAACCCGCACAGGCCTCGAAGCGGGCAACACCGTCGAGATTCTCACTGCTCAGTACGCAGCTAACCGCGATGCGCTGATTCAGCAGTTGATGGCTACCGGCATGGGCAATCAGGCAGCGGTCGACTATCTGAATTCGCTTGGGCTGATACCGAATTTAGTTGAAACGCAGATCTCGCAGCCGGGTATGCCTGAGTCGCACTACGCACTCGATGTCCTGAAGGACAAGGTCGTCGCGATTCCCGACGGTAAGACAATCGAGACGACTGCACTCACCGAGGACGCGCTCGACGAACTCGTCCGCCTCGGACTCACGGTGACGCAACTGCCGAACGGCAACATCAAGGTCACTGCCGGAACTGCCGACGCCGAAGCGGCGATGGTCGAGTGGATCAACCGGAGGCGTTCGGTCACTGTCGATCTCGCGTTGCGTCGAAGCTACTGGCAGGACCAAGGTGTATCTCCGGACCTTGCCGATCAGATTCAAGGCCCGGTGCCGATGGTCGGCCAGCCGCGCGCAGACGGCGGCATCACTGCTAGCTATGCCGACGGGAAGCTGCCCGACCAGGCGATCGTTCAGCCGGCACGCGGATCGCGTGGCCTGATCCAGTGGGCCGAACGCGAGACCGACGGTGAAGCGTTCATTCCGTTCGCGGCTTCGAAACGTCCTCGTTCGCTGAAGATCTGGGCCGAGGCAGGCAAACGGCTCGGCGCGCTCGCGATGGCCGAGGGCGGCATCACGAGCGAAGACTCGGCGCGGATGGGCGGCGGCACGATCAACGCGTCGCTGTGGCAGGCGCTCAAGTCGAACGTGCCCGGTGCGATCCTCACCTCGGCGAAGACGGACCATGACGACGACGGCGGGTATCACCCTCGCGGCCAAGCGATCGACGTCGACCCATCGCAGGCGAACGCCGACTATCTGTGGTCGATCCGCAGTCAGCTCGGCCAGATCATCACGACGATCCCTGACCGGATTTGGTACAACGTGAACGGCGAAGGGCAGACCGGCCAGGCGGCGATCAACACCTACACGCCCAGTGTGGTTGCGCAGCACGACAATCACATTCACGCGATGGCGAACGCGATCGTCAACGCCGGTGCTGGCACTCCGAACGGTGGCCCCGATAACCGCACCACGAAGCAGCGCAATATCGACACCGTCATCGCCGAAGGCAAACGGCGCGGCATGTCGGACAAGCAAATCAAGACCGCCGTCATGGCTCTGCTTGCCGAGGCGGGTGGCGAAGACCCCGGCGACGCACCCGGCAGTGAGTACGACTCCGAGGGTGGGTTCCAGCAGCGGCCGTCGATGGGTTGGGGTCCCGCCGGTGAGGATCTTGCGACCGACGCGGGCCAGTTCTACGAGCGTCTCGCGGCGGTGCCGGGCGCGGAGGGTATGACGGAGGCGCAGCTCGCGCAGGCGGTGCAGGGGTCCGCGCACGCGGATGGGTCGAACTATGCCGCGCAAGAGGCGGCGGCGACGGAGGCAATTGCCGAGTCGTCAGGTCGCGGCACGACGTCCGGTCCGCCGTCGAGCGCGACCACAACGCAGTCGGCTGGTGTCGGGGACGGTTCGCGGGTGTTTGTGACGAACTGGCCGACGGCGCTCGGCGGCGGTGAGAAGACCCCGATCGCGACGTTCTCCGCAAAGATGTTCGGCTCCGGCGGGATCGAGGATCACTCCGCGCAGATCTCGTCCGGTATGCGGATCTGGGCGGAACCGGAGACTCAGGGCGAGGCATACATCCCACTCGCTCAGTCGAAGCGGCAACGCTCCCTTGCGATCTGGGCAGAGACAGGAAAACGGCTCGGCGTCGCAGGCTACGCCGACGGCGGCGGATTCGGCGGCTACTCCGGGCCCGACACCGAAGACTCGATGAAGCCGAAGAACTGGTACGACGCTCTCGCGCTCGGCACCGGACTCGCCTTCACCGCGGCGTCCGGTTTGGCTGGCGTCGCGTCGATGGCGCAGTCCGGAACAGTCGACCTCGGCAATATCATTCCCAGCTTCGACACCGGCAGCAACGACATCCCCGGCGCATCCGAAGCGTTCCAGCAAGCCACGAAGGTCCTCGAGGAAATCCTCGCGACCTTGCAGAAGGGTGGAACCATCGACGCCAACGTCACCGTCGACACGAACACCGGCGGAGTCAACGCCGCTCTGTTGCGTTCGGGGATCGCGTAGATGTCCGGGTCGATCAGCTACTCCCTGATCGGCACGGACGGCAGCACGTGGCCGTTCGTCAGTTTGGCGGAGTGCAGTCTGTCGACGCCGCTGCGCTTGCACTCGACGCCGACCGGGCTCGGTGGCGCGGAGTTCAAAACCGACGATGATCAGAACGTCGACCAGGCTGGCGTGACCTGGCGCGCAACGATGTTCGAGCCGAACTACATCGGCCTGCACATCCTGTTCGGACCGATCCCACCCGGCCCTGCCGCGCTGGCGAAGTACCTCGCGTTTCGTGACGCGCTCGGCGACAGCCGCCAGCTCGGTGAGTTTCACGTCGAGGGGCCGCGCCGTACGACCGTGCAGAGGTGGCGTCTCGCACCGCCGAACCTGTCCGAGCCTGATGTCGATGCCGTGCAGTACCTCGGATTCTCTGAAGACAAGGGCGTGCGGTTGCGGTCCGACGAATCGTGGTGGCGGACAGCCCCGATCGAGCTCACCTTCTCCGCTGCACAGTTCGCGACAGCGGAGATCGACAACGACTCCGACGACGACACCTGGCCGTACTACGAACTCACGGGGCCGATCACCACACCGAAGCTCGGCCTCGGCACCGAAGAAATCACGCTGCCGAACATCGCTGCCGGCCAAACCTGGAAGATCGACACCGATCCGAACTTCTTCCATATCACCGACCACCTCGGCGTCGATCGATCCTTCTACGGCGGCGTCTCTCTGCCTGGTCGCTGGTACGTGAAAGCACCTGCGCACACCCCGAATATCCCGGTGAAGATCAGCGGCACTGGAACAACTGGCGCTACCAGCCTCAAGGTTGTCCTGCCGCAACTGTTCCGAGCGGCGGTCTGATGCCGACCCTGCCCGGTTATGCGCGGCCGAACGCCACTCAGGTCGAAGGGTTCCCGATCGAACTCGGGCAGCGCAACGGCTCTGTCATCGAGTGGACACCGCTCGGTGCGTACAAGTCGTGCGAGGTCGACTGGCACTGGTTCCAGCCGGGCAATATTCAGCTCGAACTCAAACCCGATCATCGGCTGATTCCGTATATGCGGCCGCGCCGCAAAGCAATTCACGTCCGCATCGGTCGCGGCGCTGACGGTTTGATCGGATACAACGGCATCCCATGGACCGGTCGGCTGATGACCCGCAACATCGCGGGACGCCCAGGCCGAGAGAACTGCACATTCGGTGGCGTCGATTACAAGTTCTGGCTGCAGCGCTGGCTCGCGTGGGTGAATCCGCAGTTCCCGCCTGAGGTCCAGGTCGGTTTGACCGGCAAGCAGGACGTCATGGCCGGCGAACCGGACTTCGTGCTGAAGTACTTCCTCGCGAAGAACTTCATCCGACTGAACAAGCCGGTGTTCGCGAAGCTGCCGTTGCATCAGGTCGGCGACGATCTGCCGGACCTCGACGACATCGACACCCTCGACGACCTGCTGAACCTGATCAACACCGCGATCGAGAACATGACGATCATCTCTGCGCGGTTCACCCAGGGCGACGAGCTGTACAAGCTCACCCGCGATCGACTCGACTTCGGCTACTCGATGGACCTGTGGGATGGGACCGGCACACCACCGCACGTATTCAACACATCCAGCCTCGCGCAACTGCAGTCAGTGCTCGACGTCACCAGCGACAACTTCCTCAACTTCCTCAACCCCGACAACTACCTCGGCCTCGCCGACCCCGCGTCGTGGGGCGTGATGCCCCGCGCCGGATACGTCTTCGACACCCGCAAGAAGCGGGACAGGCGAAAGATCCAGTGGCGCACCGACGGCGGCCAGATCGAGCACTACGTCGCCGACGAATCCCACGCCGATGCAACAAGAGTCATCGTCGGCGGCAAGGCACCGGAGATCTTGAACCAGGTCATCGAATGGGCGGCGAACTTCGCGATTCAACTCCTGCTCGCCGCGATCGCTCCCGGACTCGGGCTCGGGTTCGTCGTCGGGGATCTGTTCGACAACATCTTCTTTGCCTACCAACAGTTCTGGGACGACGACCTCGAAGACGAGATCGGCTACGACGATGCTTTCGCAGAGGTGTTCGGCGATAACACCGCGGCGTGGTCACTCGACTCGTATCAAGTCGGGCAAGGGAAGTTGAAGGAACACTCCGGCTCGGAAGAGTTGGAGCTGACCACCGTAGCGGGCGGGCCGGACGGACGCGGCTATCGCTTCGGTGCAGATGACGGGTCGGGCAAGCGCTACGACGTTGGCGACATCCACACGTTCTACGACCGCGGCAACGTGCAAGAGCAGTACGTATCGGGAGTCCGGGTGTCCGATCATCGTGACGGCCGAATGGTCGAGACACCGAAGTTCGGTGAGGACAAGCGGTTACGCGGCGCATTCGATCGGCTCGTCGGCAACATCAGCGGACTCGCGGCGACGACGCGCGGCATCGCGAACACGACATGACGGGAGTGCTGTAAATGGAGCGGCTACCGCGGCGCACGCCGAGCGCGCAGTTCGACATCGTGGATCTCGTTCTCGACGCTCTCAGCGAGCTCCCCGTCATCGGCGACATCCTCGACTTCTTGGATGGGGTACTCGACGCGGACGGTGTGATCGGAATGATCGCCGACGCGATCGGTGACTTCATCGCAGCCCTTATCGGCCTGCTCAACTTCATCCCCGGCGCTGGAAGTACGTTGTCGGACTTGGCTGCCGGGTTGAACTCCACCCACGAAACCGCCGAGGAAGCAGCCGAAGCGACCGGCAACCTCGATGCCCGCGTGACAGCCCTCGAAAACGGCGGCACCCGGACGGTGTACACGTCGAATGCGTCGTGGTCGAACCCCGGCGCGGGGCGTGTCGGGGTCGCGGTGATCAACGGCGGACAGGGTGGGCAGTCGAACAATCAGGGTTCGGGGAACCGGCTAGGCGGCGCGCACGGCGGGTACGTCTTCAGGGAATTCAACTGTGCTGATCTGACATCGACGGTGGCGATAACTGTCGGTGCAGGTGGGGCGACGTCATTCGGCACCGGCGGCGTGTCGTCGTTCGGCGCCTATCTGGTCGGCATTTCCGGTTCGCCGGGTTCCATCTTGACGTCGCAGGGCGCGGTCGCCTCGGCGTCGACTCCGGGTGTCGGAGGGCAAGGGGCGACCGGCAACGCGGACACAGCAACCAATGGCGGATCGTCGGCCTTGGCAACAGGTGGCGCGCACGGCACGAAAAGCGTCACCGGTAGTGCGGGGCAGTCGGTGTCTACGGGATCGGTCGTTCCGTGCGGTGGCGGTGGCGGCGGCGGTGGCGGTGGTAACGCCGATGCATTTGGCCAACCTGGCGACGGTGGCGCTGGCGGTGCACCGGGCGGCGGTGGTGGCGGTGCAGGCGCGAACGGCGGGTTGAACCCGGCCGCGTTCGCATCGGGCGGTATCGGCGGCAACGGTCGCGTCATATTGATCTTCACCCCTGGGGCGGCCTGATGATCGCCACCCGCGTATTGAGTGACTCACCGAACTTCATGGGCAACTGGGGACTCGAGCTGGAACCTCGCCTGTACCAACTCGATCCGCCGCTCGACGGGTACCACTACGTCGCGGTGTTGGTGTGCGACATCCCCAGCATCGGACTGGATCGCACCGACGTGTTCGCGGCCTATCCGAACGGCGCCGCGGCGCCGCATCCCGATGGCGGGCTTGCACCGCAACGCAGCTACCCGCTTTGTTCCCACGCCAATGCGTTATCCGAAATGGGTTACGTGATCAGCGATTCGTAACGGCCGATCGGAGTTGTCATGCCTCGTTTCTACCCACTCGCGCGCGGTTTCACAGTGACGAGCGGATTCGGCTACCGCACCGACCCCTACCCCGGCACGCACTGGGGCACCGACTTCGGCCGCGACGGCGGATCGGGTGGACTGCCCGTCTTCGCGTGCCAGGGCGGCACGGTTGTGATGGTCGGTCCCGCATCGGGCTTCGGGCAGTGGGTCGTCGTCGATCATCCGACCGCTGACGGCAGCGGCACGACGGTGTACGGCCACGTCATCCCGGAAGTGCGGCAAGGGCAGCGCGTCGAAGCAGGCCAACGGATCGCCCGGATCAACCCCGACAGCAACACCAACGGCGGAGTCGCACCGCACCTACACCTAGAGCTGCACCGCTCAGTGTGGTCGCAGCCCGGTCCTGATCGGCTCGACCCGCTGCCATGGCTATCAGGTGCGACCTATCCCGGCGAGACACCGACTACCGAACCGACGCAAGGGGAATCCGTGACGCAGTTCGGCATCGACGTCTCCAACCATCAACGCAACTTCGACTTCGCCCGCGCCCGCGCTGAGGGCTTCACCTTCGCGACGCACAAGATCACCGAAGGCACCTGGCGCGACCCGTACTGGCCGCGCGCTCGCGAGCAGATGGCTCAGCACTTCCGCGACCGGTGGGGTGGCTACGTGTTCTGCAAGGTCGGCACCAATCCCGACGCGGAAGCTGACGCGACGCTCGCGCACGCTGGCGGCACCGACTTCCCGTTGCAGATCGACTACGAAGACCTCGACCGCAACGGCAACATCGGCGACCTACTCGCTCGCGTGAATGCGTTGCAGGCGCGGGGCTTCCGACTGTTGCCGATCTATCTGCCGCGCTGGTACTGGCAGGGACGCATGGGTGCACCGGACCTGTCCGGTCTGCCGGTGCCGATCTGGAACAGCGACTACGTCAACGGTGGCGGATTCGCATCGCAGCTCTACCCCGGCGACAACTACAAGGGCTGGGCCCCGATCGGCGGCAAAGACGTTGCCATCCTCCAGTTCTCCGAATCGGCGAGCGTGGCCGGCCAACAGATCGACGTCAACGCATACCGCGGCACCGAGCTCCACCTCGCCGCGCTGTTCGCAGGAATCCCCAATCTCGAGGAGGCACTCATGTCCAAGGCAGACGAAGAGCTCGGCAAGAAGTTCCCGTCGCGTTCGAAGTACCGCAAGGACAACGAGCCGGTCGACACTCTCGCCGGGTTCGTGCTCAACATCGACGCCCGCATCCACGAGGAACACGTCGAACGCGAAGCGGTGAAGGGTGTCGGCTGGGCGGTGGACCTCGTCAAGCGAGAAGCGGCCAAGGGCGACGCGGGCGCGAAGGCGACTCTCGCGCAGATCGGTTCGAAGTGACCGCGCCGTTGACCAATCCGCTCGACATCATCGCGCGCGAGGTCACCGAAAGCGTGACCGCTCGAGTACTCGGTGAAGTCGAAGCGCGGGTTGCTGATGCGGTGCAGGCAGCACAAGCGGAAGCGCTGCAGCGGATCGACGAGCTGCTCGCCCCTGTCGAACTCGAACCGGTCATCGAAGCGGTGCCGCCAGCGAAGGATGCGAAGTCACGCGCGCTGCGGACGATCGTGCAAGGCGGCATCGCGACGGTACTCGTCGCGATCTTCACAGCGCTGGCAACGGCATTCAATGGTGGCGGTGTCGACCTCACATCGGGCGAGGATTGGAAAGTCATCGCGGGCACCGTATCCGGCGCGGCGATCATGGCCGGCGCGGCGTACGTGCAACGAATCGTCAACCCGCCCAAGGGCTGAGCAATGACAACTTTGAGCGTGGGGAAAGGGGTGGTTCATGGACGAGCGGTTTATGGCCCGACTGTTCGCGGTGCTTGCCGTCACCGTCACAGCGGTGTGGCTGATCGGCTACCTCGCACCGATCTGGCGTGCCGGCTACCAGCCGCCGCCTGAACTCAACCTCGTGATGATGGCCATCATCGGCATCTTCGTCAGCCTCTACAACAAGGCGAAGCACCCCAAGGACGACTCCGGTGACGACAACGCCACCCCGAAAGACGGTGATAGCGATGGCAAGTAGCTTCCCCGAAGTCCTCATCGCAGCATTGACCGGGTTTGTTCTCGGCGTTGTTGTGGGGCAACTCATTTCGTTTCGGCGCGTGCATGGGCCTGGTGACGATGAAAGGCTGAAAGTGGAGCTGGAACGTCACCCGTTCGGCGGGCCGCTGTCCGGCCGCGTTTTCCGGATCGTCCTTGCCGGACTCTTCATCCTCGCAACAGCTTTCGTGGTGCAGTTCTCCGTCACTCAGCGTGGTTGCAACGCGGAGTTCCGGCGCACCATCGCCGAACGCGCCGAGGTGACAGTCGACAACGACCTCGCTCGCAAGGAAAACGATCAGGCGGTCTACGACCTCGTGAACGGATTCCTTGGTATTCAGCCAGGTTCGCCGGATGCGCCTGAACGGTCCCGTGCGCTGCTGGAGTCGTTCGCCGAAACGACGTCGAGCAACAACGCACGCCAGGACAAGAACGCACGACTGCGTGCCGCCAACCCATACCCGAGGTGCTGACGTGACGACACCGCTGTTCGACCCGCCCGACAATCATCCGCTGCCGGTGAGCTGGCACGGCGATCTCGTCGTCGACTTCGAAAGCTATGACCCCGACGACGCCGCGCAAGATCCTCCGGTGTGGACGCCACTCGACTACGAACCGGGGGTGCGCGGATACCTCGACGTGAAAACCGAACCACTACCGCAACGGTTCGAAGCAGTCATCACCGACCACCATGCGGTGGTGAAAGTCGAATCCGAAGTCGCGGACGAGTTCAAGAACCGAACGCTGTGGGTGTTCCTGCTGTCCTACCCGAGCGCGCCGACAACCGAGATCCCGGTCGTCAACGGTGTGATCGATCGCTACGACGGCAAGCCGCGCACATGATCGTCATCAAGGTCAACGCCAAACGCGCGGCGGTGACACCCGGTGGTGGCCGCGGCAACTCGGTGATCATCGTGCCGACACCGGGCACACCGGGCCCGCCTGGACTCGACGGGCACATCGGCATCGACGGCGACCCTGGTCCACCCGGTCCACAAGGACCCATCGGACCTGCCGGTCCCGCCGGTCCCGCATTCGACGGAACCGCATGGTGGTCCGGCGAAGGGGCACCCACGACAGTCGTCGGGTCCAAACCCGGCGACTACTACATCGACACACTCACCGGCACCGTCTATCGACTAGGAGACTGACAATGGCATGGACAACAGCGGGCAGCATCAAAGGCCCCAAAGGCGATACCGGAGATGCAGGTCCCGCAGGATCAGCAGGAGCGACCGGCGCAACGGGTGCAACCGGACCGGCAGGACCACAGGGCGAACAGGGCGACACCGGCCCCGCAGGTCCGCAAGGCGTCGCGGGTGAGGACGGCGCGGGAATCGAGATCGCCGGATCGGTCGCCAACTACGCGGCATTGCCGTCCGGTCTCGGGCCGAGCGACGCCGGTGACGGCTACATCGTCACCTCACCGGACGGGAAGCTATACATCTGGGACGGAACAGCGTTCCCCGCGGACGGCAACGGCGTCGCATTCCGGGGCCCGCAAGGACCGGCCGGAGCGCAAGGGCCGCAAGGCGTGCAAGGCACCCAGGGCGTCAAAGGTGACACCGGCGATGCCGGCGCAACCGGCGCGGACGGAGCGACCGGAGCGACTGGTGCAACCGGACCGCGCGGCTCGAAATGGTTCACCGGCGGCGGCGTACCGAACGGCGTGTCCGGCTCGGTGCCAGGCGACCTCTACCTCGACACGACTACCGGCACCGTCTACGAGCTGAGCTAGTCGTGGGGTGGAACGACACCGGGCTTGACCTCGCTACGCGGGACTTCGTCAACCTCGAGCTGAACCTGCTGCGTGGTGTGCACACCGAGCGCGTCATCTTCGGCCCGAACGGGCAATGGCCGGCCGTGAACGGTTCGTCGGCCGCGCTGACGAACTGCGGTCTGCGGATGGTTATCGACGTACCGGAGCCGACGACGCGCTGGCGGATGGGTTTCCAGAATTTCAACCAGGGCAACCTCGTCGCGGCCAATGCTCTCACCGGCAAAGGCATCAAGGTCGGTCGGCACGTCCGGACGGGCGGCAACCGGACCGGCAACTTCGTCGCGTCCAGTGCTGTGTCGCTGGTGTCGAGCGACTTCACCATTCCCGGCGACGGCAGCTACTACCTCACGTCATGGTTCACGGACCCGACCGAGCAGCTCGACGGCGAACACATTCTCGCGGTCGGCTACACGCAGGAGTCATCGACCGCGGTCATCAACTCGGTCGGTGAGTGCTGGCAATGGGCAACATCGACCAGTGCGCTCGACGACACCGTCACCACAAGCGGCACTCTGCGCGCCAATACGCCGCTGGGCTGGTACATCGAGTACGAAACCTTCACCGCCAGAAATCAATACCTGTTCCTCGGTGACTCGATCATGGAAGGCATCACCGGACTGGTCGGGACGTCGACATCGACGATCCGCGGCATTCCAATGGGGCGTACGTGGCCTCGACGCTGGGCTGATCAAATGGGTTGCCTCGCATCGGTCTCGGCAATGGCAGGCTTCCAGGCTTCGGTATGGAACAACGCTCTGCTCGACCCGTACCTATGGGACCGATACAACCTCGCCACCACCGACTACAAAGCGCTGATCGTCCATCACGGCACCAACGACATAAACACAGGTGACAGCCTGGCCACACTCAAAGCCAGCTATGTGAACATGATCGAGAAAGCGTTCACGAAGATGGGTAAGCGGGTGCCGCTGATCCTGGTGACGTTGTTGCCGCGTACCGGGTTCGACGCCACCAAGAACGGTATCCGGCGCAACTTCAATGCATGGCTGCACGAGCTGCCGCTCGGCGCGGTCGCCTGCATGGACCCGACTCTCGACTTCCAGCTCGGTACGTCACTGGCAAACCAGGACTCGAACGCAGTGTCGATGTACACCGACGGAATCCACCCGTCCTACCAAGGTCTCGAATCGCTGCGGAAGCTGGCGGCGACGACTATCCCGCTCGCGTAGCCACCAGCGCATCGGTCGCCGACTCTCGGCCTATGGCCATTCTGGGTCCACACACACGCTCCCGGCCACGAGTCGGGAGGGGAAAGGGGAACGCCATGTGGCGACTCCTCGACACCGTGCTGACCGGCGCGGTGCTCGTCATGCTTTACCGAACGAGAGGAATGTTCATGTCCAACCAGGACAAGCTCAACGCAGTTGCCGACCAGCTCGACAAGGCGAAGGGTGAGATCGTCGGCGCGATCGCCGATCTGAAGGCTCAGGTCGAGGCCGGTGAAGCGCTCGACTTCAGCCGTCTCGACGCCTCGGCACAGGCACTCGATGACGTCGTGGCCGACGCCGATCCGGAGCCCGAACCGCTGCCGGAGCCGACGCCCGAGTCGTAGAACCAAGCACGCACAGAACCGCCCCGTCCTCGTCGTGAGGGCGGGGTGGTTTCGCGTTAGCCGTCGACGAGACTGTCAAGGACAGTCTGATACTGCGGGATCAGCGCTGGGTCGGTCGCGTTCTTGCCGTCTCGCTGGAACCGAATGAAGATGAGCCCCCGCTGATATCCCAGCGGGAATGATGATGCCAGCTTGGTCGCCGAGTCAAGGTCGGCGAACTGGTAGACAGAGAACTGCTTCGTCGTGATTACCTGGACGCAGTTGGCATTTGCACAAACCTGGCCCGTGGTATCTCTGCGTTCGATCACCGGCAAACCCTGAGCTGCAATCGCATCGACGACACTGGCGGCTGTCAACGCCGACGGTGCACTAGGCAAATTCGGTGGGCATGGATCACGGGCGGGCAGCGCTTCAAATTTGTGTCCGCCTACCGGAAGATCGGTCAGAGCGGCGCCGCGTTGATCGAGGGCAAACGTTCCGTTTGCTTGACGGGATCCACCGGTGGCGTCCTTGCCGTTGCCGCAGTCAATCGAGACATGCCAACCGCCCGCTTCGGTGGACTTGAACATCCGCTTAAGTTCGAGGAAGGCTGCCTCAAGTTGGCCGTCCGTGTACGTCTGGAATACGTTCATCGTCGCCCATCCCTCGCGATCAATGCGCAACCAAAACTCAGCGGATTCCGCGGCGGTCGGCGTCGTTAACGTGGGCGAGGGCGTCGTTGTGGACGGGAGCGTCGCCGTCGTCGGCATGGTCGTCGCCAATGAAGTTGCGGAGCCATCTGTTGATTGCCCGCAACCGGCAATCAGCATTACGGCCGCGACGACGGCCAGAACTGCAACTCTCATGATTCCCCCCTCTTCTGCCAGGCGTCCTCATCCCACGCCGCCTCGAACGGCAATGGCGATTCTTTCGAATGGACGTGGCCGTCAAGGAGATGCGGGATTGGTAACTCGCAAGATGCCCACAGATCGCGCACGCTGCTGATGAAATCGATGTCCTTGTTTGGGCGAAACATCATCCGAGGCTGCCCCGTCTCGACACTCACCCTGACTCCAGGTAGTTCGGCAAACACGGCCGGTTTACCAGCAACCGTGTACTCCTTCTTCGCGTAAGCGGTAACCGACGACATGCCTTGCTCGGTCAACCGCAGATCGGCAACGCTGTCGCCGAACATGTCCGCCGCCCACGGGATAGCAAGGTGGGCATCGGTGACGCTGACCTTAACGGTCGCGGGATTGGTGATGGTGATCAAGGCCAACTCGACCTCGTTGCCGGACTCGTCGGTGATGCACGGCCGAACTTGGCCGCGCCGCAACGCGATCTGGATTCGATTGCGCACTCGCTTCTCTGCGTCGGCAAGGATTTCCTTCGCAGCGACTATCGACGCAAGCTCCCTTGCATCTTCCTCGAGAGTCAACGCATCTTCCCCCTTCGATCTATCCACCCGACCGACCGCAAGTATGCGACAGCGCGACTGACTCTGCCCACATTCTTGCCCACACTCGAACGACAAACCCAGGTAAACACGAACAAGCTTCGGTAGCCCTGGCGCAGATCAGACGACAAATAGCCCGTCTGCCTGCACCTTTGGCCGCCCTCTCAAGGCGGTAGCGCGGGTTCGAATCCCGTCGGGGCTACAACAAAGACCCTCCCGCCGACAGGCAGGAGGGTCTTTTCGCGTTTTGGAGTTGTTCGCCGTGCAGCGAATCGGGTCGGTGTGCGTCCGGCCTCATACATCCCGACCTGAATGCAAGCAACCTGACGTGTCGATGCGCAGGGTCGATCGACGACGTGCACGATATTCGATCCTCGTGAACCCCATTCGGGGCAGAAGATGTCGGAGTGGCCGATGGCCGCTGTCGCACTTGCCTTTTTGGCGGCCTACGCATTTTCGGTGCTACAACAGCCAACTGGTTAGGCGAAGACCGCTGTCGATGTGATCCTCGTCGTGACCTGGTGCATCTTCGCTATCGACTACCTGGTCCGGCTAGCGATAGCTGAGCAGCGATTGCGATGGTTCGTGGTCCACTTCTACGAATTGGCGATTGTTGCACTCACCGAACAGGTGCCGCGCTGCGCGCCGAGCTGCAGAGCATGTCATTTGCCAGGGTGATGGGACCACCTGCTTGCCACTAGCATGGGACCACCTTGGA